>DLAA01000115.1 GCA_002493835.1 Lachnospiraceae bacterium UBA7060
AGTGGAAGCGGTTATGGCGGTCACCCCGGTAAGGAAGATAGCTTCCGAAGACAAAAACCGCCAGTCCAAACAGAACCCATCCAAAGACTTCGCTAAAAAATTCTTTTCCGAAGTGCTGGACGAGGCATTTGAGAAGGAAAAGAGTCGAAATATCGAAATTCAGACCAGTGGATATACCAAAAATGCCCTTCCTTTTCAAAATTTTGTGAATTTGCGAGAATATTCTTAGATTTGCAAAAAATACCAAAGAAATCAAAAAACTCAGCGCGTCCGAGCTGAGTTTTTTGATTTCTTACCTATCTCTTATTTCTTCGCACCACTTGTTTTTCCCTCGCATTATTTCAGATGACATAGTTTCCGCTCTTCTGCTCGTGCCACTCCACCAGATCTGCCAATGTTACCCGATCCACCACATCGCTGACTGCCTGATTCAACATCTGCCACAGCCGCAGGGTAACACATCCATCCGCTCTTCCACACATATTGACCTCATCATCCAGACACGCCACCGGAGCCAAAGATCCTTCCGTCAACCGAAGGATCATCCCTACCGTATACTGAGCCGGTTTTTTCATAAGATGATATCCGCCCTGAGGCCCCCTGACACTCTTCACATATCCCGCCTTATTTAATACAGAAATAATCTGCTCCAGATATTTTTCCGAAATCTCCTGTCTGGCCGCTATGTCACGAATCCTAACGGGCTCACCTGTATCATAAATTGCCAGATCCAGCATCAGCCTGAGGGCATACCTGCCCTTTGTGGAAATCTTCATCTACATTGTCCCCTTTCTGTCGCCCAACTGCCTCGAAAGTTTCTTCTGTATTCCCATAGTTTTAATATGGTTTGTTATAAAAGTTATACTATAAAAGAGAGCTTTCTGTCAAGAAATGCTCCCTTTTCTTTGATTTTCAGTGATAGGTCACCCCGGCCCCGACATGGGGTATCACAGCGCTGTATGTCGCATCCGCCACAAACACTCCAATGGCTAACAGTCCCAGCCACACTTTGAATTTAGTTGGAATCTTTCGGTACAGAGAGTAAAACAGCGGACTGATCACCCACACGAGCACCATTCCCCCCAAACCAAAAAGCAGACTGCTCAAAAGACATATCCTGCCATGCAGATTCACCGGCATTCCACTGTAATCCCACCATTTGATTCTCCAGGTTGATTCCAGATACCATCCCGCTGCATATTCCAACACGGTGCAAAGCAGCATGGATAGCAGGAAAATCAACACCGGATGGTCACGCCATCTATGAAACAACAGTTCCAGCATCACAGCACCTATCCCGTAAATTGGAAGCCATGGTCCAGTCAAAAATCCCCGGTTTACGTACATTTCATCCTTAAATAGATACAGAAACCCTTCCCACAGCCATCCAAAGACCGCTGTCAGAAAAAAGAGCCATACATAATACAGGAAATCTGCCTTAACCAAATTTACCTTTAAGCGTTTCATGGATTCCCCTTCAAAGTTATGTTAACTAGTTGACCGTGCTTTTATTTTATATTTTTCGTCTGTGTTGATATAGTATATAACTTTTTTATTTTTCTATCCATTCCTATTTTCCTAATTTACCCCTTAAGAAATTTTCCAACCAGGGCGATATATAAGATAAGAAGTGGATTGTTTGAATTGCTTGCAGGTAAAAGGATTTACAGAATTATTTTAAAAAGCTAAGGAGGGCGAAAATCATGAACAATATGAATGGTATCGGCAGCTACAGCACAATGCAGAAGAACCTCTACACCTCTTCCGTACAGGGTAGAAAAACGGCCAAGGCTGACGAGAAAAAAACAGACAGCACAAAAAAGACTGAGAACAACTCCGTGCAGTTGAGCGATAAGGCGAAAGCTCTTTTGCAGGAGTTAAAGAAAACCTACAACAATATGGACTTCTATGTAGCTGAATACGAAACCGAAGAGGAAGCCGCTGAATATTTAAACCGCGGCTCTAAGGACTACAGCGTGTTGATTGATCCGGAAGAGCTGGAGCGCATGGCTAACGACGATGAAGTGAAAAAGCAGAACCTCAATCTTCTGGACGAGGCAGTCGGTAAGCTCGGCGAGATCAAGGAAGAACTTAAAGGCACCGACCGCGAAGATGAAGTGGTATCCCTCGGCGTATCCATCGGCAAGGATGGACAGGTATCTTACTTCGCAGAGCTTGAAAAATCCGGTGAGCGAACAAGAGAATTCGTGGATAAGATCCGCGAGGATAAAAAAGAAGCTGCCAAAGAAGCTGAGGCGGAGAAAGCGGAAAAAGCTGGTAAAGGCACGGACAAATATCAGTATGAGCACAGCAAGCGTGCCACCGTCACTGCAGACAGTGTGGATGATCTGCTGAAGCAGATTCAAAACTTTAACTGGGATAACGTTAAAGAGGAGACGACAATCCCTATGCCTGGCGGACGTTTCGACTTTACTGTATAGTTCTCATCATCAATCGTACATCAGATATAGCGCAAGAGTCGTTTCTTACCGCTTAAAGAGTAAGAAACGACTCTTTTATTCTGCCGGAAAATGCATCCGCGCGCTCGATTTTTGTGCGCGCGGCGATAGCTATTCTCTCTGTTCCGGAAACCAAACCACGATCGTTGTCCCCTCTCCCACCGTGCTCTCCACTTCAATTTCAGCATGATGAATTTTCGCGGCATGCTTTACAATAGACAGCCCAAGTCCCGTACCACCCACTTCCTTGGAGCGGCTTTTGTCCACCCGGTAGAAACGCTCAAAAATCCGTTCGCGATGCTCCGGCAAAATACCAATCCCTGTATCCGCAACAGAAAGCCTGATTCCTCCTTCCTCATCCTGGATGCTCACCTTTACACGTCCTGATTTTCGATTGTACTTAATCGCATTATCGCAAAGATTGTAGATAATACTGTACAGTAGCTGCGGAATGCCTTTGAGAATTACAGACGCACCTGACAACGCTAAAGTAACATGTGCCGCGTCCGCCTCCGGTTCCAAACTGCTGACAGCACGCTCTGCCAGATCATACAGATCAACCATCTCCCGCCGCATATCCTTTGCTCCTTCATCCAAATGAGAAAGACTGATAATGTCCTCCACAAGCCGTATCATGCGCTGGGCCTCCACATAAATCTTTCCTGCAAAGGGAACGCGGTCCTCCTCTTTGACCACATCATTTTTCAAAAGTTCTGCGTAACCTGAGATCGAATGAAGAGGTGTCTTCAACTCGTGAGACACATTGGCGGTGAATTCCCTGCGCATCTGTTCTGCTTTTTCCTTCTCCGTCACATGAAAGAAAAACAAGGCGACACCTTTTGTGAGGTCTTCTGAAATAATGGGATTTGCATCTACCCGATAATTCTCTCCATGCAGCTCGATTGTGCGCTCTCCCGGCTCCCCCTTCAATGCGTCCGAAAGGATTTCCTGCAGAAACAGATTGCGGCACAGGGAAAGCATATCCGCCCCAATACAGTCCACCCGCGCATCAAGAAGTTTTCTGGCCGCCGGATTGATGCTTATAATCTTTCCCTTCTGGTTTAGCAGAATCATCCCTTCATTCATACTCCCAATAATTGTATTCAGTTCATTTTGTTTTTGCTGCAGCAGATTTTCCTGTATGCGGAGTTGTCTCTGCTGGCTGTCAATACGCCTCAAAAAAGGCGCCAGCTCATCATACCCTTCATTGGAAAGCGGATCATTCAGATTTATTTGATTCAATGGCTCCACCACCTTATTAGACAGCCGGACTGCTAAAATAATGGAAAGAATCAGGGCTGCCGCAAATATCATACAAATCGGCTGTATCATTCCCAAAAGAAGTACCCATATAGAATGCTGAGATATAGAAAGCCGGAGTATGGTTCCATCCGGCAGACGCTGTGCTGCATACAGGGAACGCTGCGTCAGTGTTTTCGAGTAACGCCTGCTCTCCCCGAAGCCTGAAGCCAACGCCTCCTTCACCTCCTCACGCTCCAAATGGTTCTCCATCACCTCACTGTCCGATACACTGTCATACAAAACCGTTCCATCACCACTGATCCATGTCATACGGTAATCTGTCACCTCAAAATGATCTAAAAAACTTTTCCCCTCATTGGCAATGCCATGCGCCGCCAGATTCATCTGCATTTTCAATTGTGACTGCTGTACATTTGTAAAATATTCATACAGCACACCCATAATTAACGCTGCTGATGCAAGAAAAACTGTAAGCGCCACAAAACAGATAGAGTGAAAAATGCGTTTTGTCATGCTGTCACTGTCGCCTCCATTCGATATCCAACACCCCGCACTGTCTTTATATAATCCCCGCAGACACCCAGTTTCATTCGAAGCGTGCCAATATGCACATCTACCGTGCGGGTCTCTCCCATATAATCCACACCCCATACCATTTCCAACAAATGGTCGCGGGTAAATACTCTTCCCTGATTTTCCATAAAAACACGAAGCAATTCATATTCCTTCAAAGTCAGCTGCACGCGCTCTCCATCTACAAGCACAATATGGGACGTTCGGTTCAATTCCAGACTGCCCATTCGCAAAAGACTGTCTTTTTCTTTTGGAGTCGTGCGGCGAAGCACCGCCTTGATTCTCGAAACCATTTCCATCATGCCAAAGGGTTTCGTCAAATAATCGTCAGCTCCCAGATCCAGTCCGATCACCTTGTCATACTCCGTCCCCTTGGCCGTCGCCATAATGACTGGAATATCGGCTGTCTCCACCCGTGCCCGAAGCTTCTTCAAAATAGAAATGCCATCCTCATCGGGGAGCATAATGTCTAACATGACAAGCTGCGGCTTTTCTGTCTGCAATGCATCAAAAAAATCCATGCCGTTTACAAATCCCTTCGCCTCAAACCCTGCAGAATGCAAAGCATATATCATTAATTCACGAATCGAATCGTCGTCCTCCACACAAAAAATCATCAGTCATTGCCTCCGTTTATACGCGCTTCATCGCAGTGCATGCTCGAAAAACCTTCGTTTTTCCTCTGTCTGCGCACTGCTCATTGCCATCGCGTCTATTTTACCACAGCCCTGTATGAAGCGCTATCATCCTTCTTTTTTTCCTGTGATGGAAAACAGCACCCACCCGGCAATATTGACAGCATGATCTCCGATGCGCTCAAAATATTTCGCTATCATCAAAAGGTCCACCGCGAATTCTCCATCCGCTTCCGGCTTACTGAAAAGCGCAATCAGCATTGCCTTCACCTGATTAAAAAAGGCATCCACGACATCGTCGTAATCAATCACAGACCTTGCGATTTCCATATCTTTTTTGACAAAAGCATCAATGCTGTCCGTTACCATTTTAATCACCGCCACGGACATATCATGAATCACCCGGGTATCATCTGTGGGATGAATATTTGCCAGCATGATAATTTCCGCAATCTCCGCCGACTGGTCACCGATGCGGGCCATATCCGTCACCATTTTAAGCGCAGAGGAGATTACCCGCAGATCCCTGGCCACAGGCTGCTGCTGCAGCAAAAGCTTCATACACATAGCCTCGATTTCCCGTTCCTTGTGATCAATCTCCACGGAGAGACTTGGAACAGATTCGGCCAATTCCAGTCTGCCCTCTAAGAGCGCTTTCGCGGACATGGCTATGGCATTCTCGCACAGAGCCCCCATGGTGATCAGCTCCTTATTCAACACATCTAACTGCTCGTCAAATTGTAAACGCATTACCCAAACCTCCCTGTGATATAATCCTCTGTCCGCTTATCCTGCGGCATGGAGAACACCTTCTCCGTCTCACCCCATTCGATCAGCTCACCCAGCAGGAAGAATGCGGTCTTATCTGATATGCGCACAGCCTGCTGCATATTGTGCGTTACGATGACGATCGTATACTTTTTTTTCAGTTCCGCTGCCAGTTCCTCCACTTTCGCCGTAGAAATCGGGTCGAGCGCGCTTGTGGGCTCATCCATCAAAAGTACTTCCGGCTCCACCGCCAATGCGCGGGCAATGCAGAGTCTCTGCTGCTGGCCTCCTGACATGCCGAGGGCGGATTTTTTCAGCCTGTCTTTCACTTCATCCCAGATAGCTGCTCCCCGCAGGGACCGCTCAACGATCTCATCCAGCGTCGCCTTAGAACGGATTCCATGGGTTCTGGGCCCGAATGCGATATTGTCATAAATACTCATGGGAAACGGATTTGGTTTTTGAAACACCATGCCCACACGTTTTCGCAATAAATTAATATCTATATTTCCATAAATATCTTCTCCGTCCAGCCGAATACTTCCCGTGATGCGGCACCCTTCCACCAGATCATTCATACGGTTTAAGCTCTTTAGCAGAGTGGATTTTCCACAGCCAGAGGGACCGATCAATGCGGTAATTTCTCTCTCCTGCACATGCAGGTTAATCTGTTTTAATGCCTGAAAAGCGCCGTAGAACAAATCCAGATTTTCGACCGATATTTTATCCATTCGCAGCCTCACCTCCGATTTTCTTTGCAATATAGTTTGAAATGCCATTGATCAGAATTACGACGATAAGCAGTATAACAGCAGTCGCGTAAGTCTGGTTAATATACATGCCTTCCCCCGAAATAGCATACATATGCACTGACAGCGTGCGCGCGGAGGAGAAAACGCCGGAAGCAATTTCCGCCACCGTACCGGCGGTAAAGATCAGCGCCGCCGATTCTCCGACAATCCTTCCCATCCCAAGAATCACACCAGATAAAATCCCCGGAACAGCACAGGGCAGGACGATGGAAAAAACAGTCCGCAGTTTTCCTGCCCCCAATCCGAAGCTGCCTTCTCTGTAACTGTCAGGTACCGCCCGCAGCGCTTCCTCCGTGGTCCTCATGATGAGCGGCAGAATCATAATGCCAAGCGTCAGTGCTCCCGACAACAGAGACAATCCAAAACCGAGATATTTCACAAAGAACAGGGATCCAAACAACCCATATACAATGGAGGGAATCCCTGATAAGGTTTCCGCCGTCACACCTACTGCACTGACCAATTTACTGCCGCTTGACGCGTACTCCGTCAGATATATCGCAGCTCCGATCCCCACGGGAACCGCAAACAGCAGGGAGAGCCCTGTAATCGACAGGGTATTGATCAGTGCGGGCAGCAGAGACACATTCTCCGTTGTGTAGTTTCTTTCAAACAACTCCGGCGTCAGATTGGGAATCCCTTTTATGAGGATGCAGCCCACCACTGACAAAAGCGCAAACATGGTGAGAGCCGCCGCCAGATACACCGCCCCGGAGAGAACAAGAGATTTCGGGTCCCGCCTATAGAACCTCCACTTTTGCATAAGCCTCTTTCCCATTTATTTTGTCCTCCTTTTGAAAAAAGACAGCGACAAATTGATGAGCAGAATGAACCCGAACAAGACCACTGCCGTGCCAATCAGCGCCTCTCTGTGTAAATCCGTGGAATATCCCATCTCCAAAACAATATTGGTAGTCAGCGTCCGAACACCTGAAGTTATTTTCTTCGGAATGACAGCCTGGTTGCCCGCAACCATCATAACAGCCATGGTTTCACCGACTGCACGCCCGATCCCCAGCACGACACCCGCAAAAATACCACTTTTAGCTGCCGGTACAACGGCATAGAATACACTTCTTACATGCGACGCCCCCAGTGCCAAACCGCCCTCATAAAAACTTACGGGGACAGCCCGGATCGCAGCTTCTGACACACTGATAACTGTGGGAAGAATCATCAGTCCCAGCAAAAGGGATGCTGTCAGGACACTCATCCCCCGTCCCCCAAAAGTCTCCCGTACAAAAGGCACCAACACAACCAGTCCGAAAAATCCATATACCACGGACGGAATTCCGGCCATCAGATTGACTGCCGCTTTCATGGGCTTATACAGATTCTTCGGCACAAACTGAGCCATAAACACTGCTGTCAAAATGCCCACCGGCACGCCGATCATCAGCGCACCGACAGTCACACAAAGGGAACCCACAATCATCGGAAAAATACCGTAGAGATCATTGGACGGCTTCCACCTTGTCCCGAACAGAAATTTTAAGATACCGATTTCCCTGATCGCCGGAATCCCGCTTGCAAAAAGGAAAAAACAGATCAGGACGACCGCCGCAATTAAGACGCAGGCGGCCGTTAAAAACACTGACTTCATGATTTTTTCTTTCATCTTTCTCATAATCCGAGATCACTCCAGCTTATGGCATTGCCCATATAGATATCCTTCACTTGATCACTTGTAAATCCTGTCACCGGACTGTCATTATTCACAATCACCGCAATACCATCCATAGCGATCATCGTGGCGGTAAGCCCCTTGTCCGTCTCCGAATCCTTCAGCTCGCGGGAAGCCATACCGATATCGCAAGTGCCGTCAATGGCATCAGACATGCCGGTGGACGAATCGCTCTGTTGAATTTCAATAGTCACATTCGGGTTTTTCGCAAGATATGCCTCTTTCAGTTTCTCCATGACAGGTGTTACAGAGCTGGAACCCGCCACAACAATCTTTCCTTCCTCCATTTTCCCACTGTATACCTCCGCCTCCGAGACGGCAATATAGCCGTTCTCCTCAACTACAGCCTGCCCATCCGCACTCATAATAAAGTCGATGAAATCCTGTGCTGCCTCGCTTACCTCTTCTTTTGTCGCAATATGAAAGGGCCTGGCAATCTTGTAAGTGCCATTCTTAATATTTTCCACTGTTGCTTGTGTACCGTCTATCTGCACAGCCTTCACCGTATCGTTCAAAGACCCGAGGGAAATATAGCCGACGGTGTACAGGTCTCCGGCAACCGTAGTCATCATAACGGATGTGGAATTGGTAACCGCCGCAGTGTCTGTGGTATAATCCACTTTCTCTCCCGCCTCATCCTTCTGCTCGATACCAAAAAGCTCCACAAAAGCGCCTCTTGTTCCGGAGCCTTCCTCTCTCGTGATCACACCGATCTCCTGTGTCATATCAAAGTCTGATACCGCTTCCGCGCCTGCTGCTTTCTCTGGCGCCTCTGCCTGCCCGGCATTTCCCGTATCCTGCACCGCTTCCACTGTCTCCCCCTGTGCCATTCCGCCGGCATCTGCCACGTTTGCAGCAGCGTTTGTACATCCTGTCATTGTGGAGAGCGTCAGTGCGCTGACCAGTAAAAGTGCCGCCTGTTTGTTTCTTGTTCTCATCTCAATCTTCCTCCATTCCGAAGCGTTCTACATGGAAGAACGCTTCCGTTTATTTTTCTTTATTTGTACGGCCGCCTGCCGTTTACAGCTATATCTTACTGCTCAAAAATCAATTTCATTATCCGGACAATGTAAAATCCACGTAAAAACTGCCGGATCAGCCCCACTAAAAATCTCCTTGACACACGAAAAGCGATACTGCACTTCCACAGTATCGCTTTTCGTATCTCATACTTTATTTAACTATATTGGTTTCCTATAATCCCTTCGCGTCTTGTCAACTTGTTGTTTACATATTAAAATCTCTTAATCTTTTTCGTGGTGTTTTTCTCAAACTCGGTATCCCTTAATTTAAGACTCACCACTCGCTTATACAAAGGCGCCTTGTCATTGTAATCGTCTATAATCTTCTGAACCTCGGCCTGTACATCCTTGATCTTTTTCTTGGATGCATACTCCAGATCCGGGAAGACCTCCGCCTCAATCACGCCGTCCTTCTCCCGAACAAGAACCTCCTGCACAAGACGGGCGCTGCCGATTTTATTTTCCAACTCCTCTGGGGAGACATTTTCTCCATTAGGTGTAATGATTAGGTTTTTCTTCCGGCCTGTGAGAAACAGGAAGCCGTCCTCGTCCACATATCCCAGATCACCTGTCCGAAGCCATCCGTCCACCAGCGTTTCCGCAGTCTCCTCAGGCATCTTATAATACCCCTGCATAACACTCGTGCCTCTCACCCAGAGCTCCTCATCCACCACCTTCACCTCACAGTTAGGCATACATTTTCCGATGGAACCGTCTTTTTTGTCCCCAGGCGCATTGGTACTGATCACGGGCGCACACTCTGTCATACCATATCCCTGCAAAATCGTGATGCCGTATTTTTCAAACCGTTTCAGATAGTCCGGATTTAAATAAGCGCCGCCGCTGCATATCGTGTGAAGCTGTTTCCCGAAAACCTTCGCCTTCACAATAGGCGCCGGAAGCCAGTCCGTCTCCTCCAGTTTCTTGGCAAAAGTCTCAATCATGAGCGGCACCATAAGAATAATATTCGGCTCAAAAAGCTTGATATTCTTCAAAACCCGCAAAAGAGAATCGTTAATGCAGATCACCGCCCCGATGGAAGTCCCCTTTAAAATATCCATGCTTAGACAATACGCGTGATGGATTGGCAGAACCGTGAGCAGCACCATGCCCGGCTCAAAACCCATATCCTGCGCTGTAGCATTCTCCGCCAGATTCCTATGGGTGAGCATCACACCCTTACTCTTGCCGGTGGTGCCGGAAGTGAACATAATTGTCGCCAGATCTCCCGGCGCAGGACTGTGGGAAAATCCCGGCTCCTGCCCGCCCAGCAGAGCCTCGAAAAGAAGCGCTCCTTCGGGAAACTCCCCCGCCGTATCCGCCTGCCCTGTGGCAATACAGTATTTCAGCTTCGGACATTTTTCTTCCGCCATCCTGGCTACTGCCGCTTTAGCCTGATCAAACACCAATACTGTTGCATCCGACCTTTCAATCAGCTCGCACAGATCCTCCGCCGGCAGATTGGCATCTAACGGCACCGCCACACTGCCGCTGTTTACCGTACCATAGTAGGATACAATCCACGCGTAGGAAGAATCACCCACGATGGCGATATGATTTCCCTGCTCACCCAGTTTCGCAAGAGCCGCCGAAAAACGCTCACTATCTTCCCGCAGCTCTTTATAAGTCTTCGCTTCCACCACAGTTTCCTTCTTACCGCCGCTCTTCTCCCGCTTCGCCTTGTAGCAGACAGCATCCTGGCTGCCGAACTGCTGTTCCGCCCGAACCAGTAGTTCCCTGATTGTACTGCTC
The DNA here is from genome assembly GCA_002493835.1 of Lachnospiraceae bacterium UBA7060. Taxonomy (GTDB): domain Bacteria; phylum Bacillota; class Clostridia; order Lachnospirales; family Lachnospiraceae; genus UBA3282. Next base: position 10,969 of record DLAA01000115.1, read on the forward strand.
ATTACATTCATCTGTTCTTATCCCCTCCTGCATTAGATTTATGTCAACCTATCTGTGGACACAAATCCCTATGCCCAAAACACAATCCCATTGTCCTTACTTTTCAATCGACTCTAAATAATCCACAGCCTCCTGTACGGTGCGGATGCCCGCCGCCTTCTCCTCATCGATCTCCACGTCGAAGGTGTCCTCCACCTCGCCCATCATGCTCATAAAGTCAAACGAGGAAAAGCCCAAATCCTCCATAAACCGCGACTCCGGCTTAATATCCTCTTTTTTAACCTCTACATAGTTCGTAATAATTTCCGCCAATTGATCAAACATGTTATGTCAACCTTCCTTTCCATCCAGCTTTACAGCTCATCCTGTCTCATTCACATGATATCTTCTGCGATTATTAAATCAATTTAATGATATCACCGATTTTCAAATGCGGATTCTCTGTCCCCTTAAACATGATCTTACACATATAATAATAAAATCGTTCCAGCGTCTCCCTGCTCACCGCAGCCACCTGATGTTCAAAATTAAAATCCAGACCGTTGTCGTCGGGACGGTGCATCACCGTCAGGTACATAGCCTGAGTCGTTGCCCCGTTGGGATACCACTTTGTCTTATATTTAATTTCTCCTAACTGGTTCAAACCTTTCTCCTTTAAAGTCATTGGCTGGTAAGTCAGAGACATGGGCTCATAAGTCGCTCCCTTGGGCACATTGTAAAACTTACTCCGATAGGCAAAATACTCCACCGGATTATAGTTGGTATGACGGAACACCTCATTCTGCCCGTTTCTGACCGCTATAATACCCTCCAGGAAAGTCTGATCCTTGGAAATCACCGTTCGGAACGGGAAGGAGTGAATTCTCGTACCACCCGATTTTTTCTCCAAAAGTGTGGCGCGTCTGGCATAAGCCACATTAAAGGACACATCGTCATTGTCATTCATCTTCTGCAAATATGTGCGGATTCCCATAATCAACAGACATTGCAGGGAAACATGCTGCTCTTCACAAAAACGCATAAGTCTCTGAGTCGGCTCTTCCTCCAGATGAAAGATATCCAAAGCGGAATCCACATGGGAAGTGGCAGCAAAGGCAGCCCGGGTCCCCGGGAACTTCTTTCTCGCCTCCTCCAGCTGTCCCGGCCCTTCGATGCCGTTAAAAATAGGCTCGGACTTTTCAATCAATTTCTGAAAATATTCCCTGTCCCTGGCCTGGGCTTTGCTCCCGGCCTCATAGGCGATATCTTTCTCCAACTGCTCGATATAGGAGCGCATATCTGCTGGATAATCCACACCCTCGAACTTGGCGTTACAGTACAGCTCAATTACATCCCTCAAAAAGCAGATCAGAGACTGCGCATCCATCAGCATATGGTCCCCCAGCACGTAAAGCCCCTGACAGCCGTCCGGTGTTTTAATCATCACGACCCGGTTCATCGGGCTGTCCTCCCTCTGGAATGGCACTCTTGTCCAGGCCGTCATAATCTCTGCCGCCTCTTCCATGGTTTTGCCCGTGAAGTCCACATATTCAATGTCACGCTCTTCCTTGTCTGCCAGATACTGATACCACTGCTCCTCCTTCTTGTCATAGGCAAAACGAACCCGCATGGATTCACAGCGCTCGTATGCCTTGTAGACTGCTCTCTTTAATTCATCAATATCAAGCTCGTACTCAATCGTCAAGCTGGTGCCAATATTGACAACCTCCTTCTTGGGACAGAAATCCATATAAAAAACATGGAACTTCTGCGCCACCGTAAGCGGATATGTCTTGTGACCATTTCTTGTCTTCATTTTTATTCTCCATTCTGAAGCATTTCTCCGATGCTCCTTCACAACTTAACGCCTGAACAATGCCAGGCCATAAAACACAACACTTAGACATGATATTCAAATATTTTCTACTCTACATAACTTCCTTGATGAACTCTGTCAGCTCTCTCTCGTAATTTTCCATATCCTTGTAGTAACTCTCCGCGTGAGCCGCCCCCGGAACTATCATCTTGCGCTTAGGCGCAGCACAGTGCTCATAGATTTCGTCACACATACTGCAGGGCACAAAAGTATCCGCACCGCCATGGATAAATAGGATCGGCACCGTCGCCTTCTCCACCTCACGTTTGGCATTGCACTCGTCCATGCCATAGCCCGCAAGCCTCCGATTCACCAGATCTGCCCCCGGAATTACAGGAAATGCAGGCAGATGGTACATGGAATGCAGCACATGAGTGAACACTTCCTTGGGAGAAGTAAATCCACAATCAGAAACGATACCCTTCACCTGCTCCGGAAGAGATAAACCGCTCAACATCAGAAGTGTTGCCGCTCCCATAGAAGTACCGTGCAGAAGAATCTCCGTATCTTCTCCCAGTTCTCCTATCGCCCATTTGATCCAGCCAAGGGCATCCTGCCTGTCAAGACAGCCAAATCCAATATATTCACCTTCACTCTGTCCATGGGCTCTCGCATCGGGCAGAAGCATAGCAAAACCCCGCTTCTGATAATAATCGGAAAGCCCGATATAATCAGACATCCCCTGACTCGTATAGCCGTGGAAACAGATTACTATTTTCTTCTTTTCCTGCCCTGCCGCCAAAGCCGGAAAATAAGTTGCGTGAAGCTTCAAATTGTCAAAACTCGTCTGCCAAACATCACTGTGAACCCTGTCCAACATAGCCGCCTTGCGCTCTTCAATCAGCGGCATATACTGACTCCAGTCCGTACCCGCCATCTTTATGGTGCGGTCGGTCTTCGCCTGCCCCCGCTTCATGGTGCGTCTGTAAAAATAAGCGATCTCGCCGCCGCAGGCTGCAGCCACAAGCCCCAGCCCAGCTGCTGCCTTCGCCAATACCCTAAGTCCCTTTTTCCCCGTTTTTTTGCTCATTTCTTTTTCGCCGCCTTTTTCATTTCTCTCTGTTTCGCCTCAATGATCTCCTTTAAGCGAAGCGCTTTATCGAGATTGCCTTCTACCTTGAGCTTCTGTGTCGTGAAAGCCCATACCGGATCCATCTCTCCCTGCGCAATTTTCATAAGCACCTCAGGTGTGCAGATAAATCTGGCATCTCTGTCATAGTACTCGTAAGGTTCCACAGAGAGCACCCCATCCTTTACTTCCACGTAGAAGGCACCTCCCGCCTCCTCGTCCTCAATGTCAAATTCAAAAGCCAGATGCTCTTTTATATCACTCACATCTGCCCCCATAAATCTTCCCTTCATGTCATAAAAAAAATCTGCGTACGTCATCTTTCCTCCTCGCCAGAGCCTCCGCTCCCTCACTATATCATTTTTCGACCGCTGGTCGATTTCATCTTTCTAACAATACCACACTTTTCGACCGCTAGTCAACATATTTGCCAAAAAAGTTTTTCATGCCTCATTTTCTAACGTATGATTGTCCACGGTTACGATTTATGATACAATTCTTAAGGAAAGT
>DLAA01000061.1 GCA_002493835.1 Lachnospiraceae bacterium UBA7060
AGAAAGGACTGATTTTTTATGCCGGCATATTATGACGAACAAACCAAATCATGGTACTGCAAATTCTACTATACCGATTACACAGGCACAAAGAGGCAGAAAAAGAAACGCGGGTTCAAGCTCCAAAGAGAAGCCAAGGAATGGGAACGGAACTTTCTGGAAACGCAGCAAGCCGATCTGTCCATGAGTTTTGAGAACTTTGTAACGATATACAATGAGGATATGAAGCACAGGCTCCGGGAACACACCTTCATCCAGAAGCAGTATGTCATTAATAAGAAGCTGCTTCCCTTCTTCGGGAAAATGGCGGTATCGGAGATTACCCCGGCACACGTCCGCAAATGGCAAAATGGATTGATTGCCTACCGTGATGATAAAGGGAACCCATATTCAGCGACATACCTCCGCACCATAAATAACCAGCTTGCGGCCATTATGAATTATGCTGTCAGGTATTACAATCTGAAAGACAACCCATACCACAAGGCCGGAACTATCGGGAAAGACCACGCCGACGAAATGAACTTCTGGACTACGGAAGAATTTAAACTGTTTTTGGGGAAGGTATCTGACAAGCCGCCAGCATATGCCGGGTTCCTCACCCTGTATTATACAGGACTGCGAATTGGGGAACTGCTCGCCCTTGAGTATAGCGATATCGACTTTGAAAACTGCACACTGTCCGTCAGCAAGTCATACCAGCACCTAAACGGCAAGGACGTTATTACGCCGCCCAAAACGCCCAAGAGCATCCGCACTGTGTCTATCCCGGAATTTCTACGGGATGAACTGAAAAGCTATACAGAAAGGCTCTACGGCTTACATAAGCATGACCGTATTTTCCCCTATACAAAGCCTTTCTTTGAACATGAAATGGTGAGGGGAACAAAAGACGGCGAAGTGAAGCGCATCCGCTTGCATGATATCCGGCACTCACATGCCAGCCTTTTAATAGAGCTTGGATTCTCCCCTCTAGCCGTTGCCGACCGCTTAGGGCATGAGAAAGTAGAAGCCACATTGAACACTTATTCACACCTGTTTCCACATAAGCGTGATGAAGTGGCAGAAAAGCTCCAAAAATTAAAATAGTACCGTTTTAGTTCCATTCGCATATTAAAAGAGCCGGTTTCCCTTGAAAATACAAGGTTTTTCGGCTCTCTGTACTTTACTCGAACTCCCTACAACTACAACATATTTGTTAAATATTTGGTTGCTTTTTAAAGGTTTTCATAGCTATAATATTCATATTTTACGCCGTATTTACAGTTTCAGAGCAAACAGGTATCATACGGGTATCACGAACTTTCTCCTTTTTCTTAATTATCCTTTCCATACAAATAGTAAACCGGATCAGGATAATAAGATTTCAAGTGTACCAAAACTTCATTTACTAATACCAAAAATTCTTTTACATAAGTTACATCACTATTTTGAACTAATGTATAAAAATCTAATGGAAGAAAAATACCTTCTCTTTTTCCAAAGCAAGGAATGGCAATCGTACGAACTCCTTCATTTGTACTAAAACTCTTATCCAAAGGACTACCTATAGATTCAAATAATTTTACCGCTCGCTGTACATGATAAGCGATTACACCATTTTTCAAACTAAGGATAATATTAAACCAGTATGGCATCTCAATATCATTTTTTATATATTATTCCTTAATCTCTAAAGCAATATTAGGATTCCAATCTGTTATTTCATCACAAATCAAAAAAGTAAAAATCGCTTGATACGGGTCTTTCTCAGGATTTATTTCATTTCCATCTATATTACACCACTTTACAACTTTTTTAAAAGAAATGCCGTATGAGGCACTTGGTGTATAATAAGTTTGCGAACAAAAAATACACGAAAGAAGTGACCTCATACGACAACTTTATTATACAACGACAAACACATAATTGGCAGGCTTTTTCGATATTTTTCTGTTTATTTTTCCACCTTTGCCGCCCCTACGGCTGAAAGCCTGTTTTTGCTTGTATTAGCTATACTGGCAATGGAATCCGCGGATTCCATCCGCTCCCTATACAGACACTTTTTGTCCGGTATAACCACAAAATCGCTCAATGCCTTTTATTATGCCTGTTCTTATGCAAAAGTGGACTGCTCCGTTTTCATGAATGTCACTGCAAGGCTGACTCTGCGGCTGATTCCGGCGAACCTGAGATCACAACCTCTCTTCCTGTGCATAGATGATACTATGGTCTCGAAATTCGGTAAGAAATTTGAGGATGTGTCAAAACTGTTTGACCATGCGGCACATAATGGCTCTAATTACCTGAACGGGCACTGTTTTGTCAGCCTTATGCTGTGTGTGCCGGTATGGAACCGGGACAGGATCTCTTACCTTGCCGTCCCGCTTGGATACCGTATGTGGCAGAAGAAGGAATCAAAGCTGGAGCTTGCCTCAACCATGGTACGTCATGTAATGCCGGCGTTTCCTGCGCAGAAGAATATCATCATCCTGTGTGACAGCTGGTATGTAAAGCAGAACCTTGTGTCTGTCGTGGATGAATTTGAAAATCTTGACCTGATCGGTAATGCAAGGGCTGATTCCGTTATATACGATCTGGCGCCCCAACCCACAGGCAGAAAGGGCAGGCCTGCAAAGCATGGCCGCCGTCTGTCGATAGACAGCGACTTTTACCTTTCTGACGAAAAGGTGGGTGGTTATTATACCGGATGCCGCCGTGTACTGACAAATATCTTTGGGACACGTGAAGTCATGGCTTATGTGACTTCCACAGGGAAGGAAAACGGCACAAGAAGGCTGTTTTTCAGTACTATTTTCCCTACACAGCTGCAGATATTTTGTGCCTGGCAGGAAAAAGCGCCGCTGAACGAGACCGGGAGCGGATGGATGCCATATATCCCCTTGTTCCTGTATTCGTTCCGATGGAACATAGAAGTAAGCTACTATGAGCAGAAATCCTTCTGGTCGTTATGCGCATACATGGTCCGCAGCCGCAGGGGGATCGAAATGCTGGTGAATCTCATTAATATCAGCTACTGCGCCATGAAACTACTGCCTTATATGGAGGAAACATTGTCACAGTACAAGGGGTGCAGTGTACAGGAGTTCCGGTTTGCCCTTAGTGAACAGATAAGGCGGCAGATATTTTATGTAAACTTG
>DLAA01000167.1:0-5785 GCA_002493835.1 Lachnospiraceae bacterium UBA7060
ATCCATATTTGTCAGTTTTGAGGAAATAATATTGTCGGGAAATCTGAAGCTTTTCTGCCGCAGCAGATAAAGTACCACAGTCTGCATAGGTTACAAACTGGTAAAGGTCTGATAAGTCTAACATTTAGATACTCCTTTCTATTCATAATATGAATAGTAGATTTCGGAATTGATATTGTACATATTCATTTTAGCAGGATATAATTTAAGCGTAAACAGAAATCAAAAAATAGCAGATTTCAAAATATGAATATCAAAGGAGGACAAAACGATGGATTATGTTACATTAAATAATGGTGTGAAAATGCCACAGCTTGGATATGGAGTTTATCAGACTCCGCCGGAAGAAACAGAGCGCTGCGTGCTTACAGCAATTAAAAACGGATACCGCAGCATTGATACCGCCCAGGCATATGGCAATGAAGAAGGGGTAGGTCAGGCGATTGTAAAATGTGGTTTGCCAAGAGAGGAACTTTTCATTACCACAAAGATCTGGATCAGCAATGCAGGATATGAAAAAGCAAAGGCCTCGATTGAGGAATCCTTGAAGAAACTGAAAACAGACTATGTGGATCTGCTTTTGATTCATCAGCCATTTGGTGATTATTACGGAACATACCGCGCAATGGAGGAAGCCTATAAAGCAGGCAAGGCACGTGCAATCGGAGTTTCAAACTTCTATCCGGATCGTTATATTGACATTGCACATTTCGCAGAAGTTGTTCCTGCGGTAAATCAGGTGGAAACACATGTGTTCCAGCAGCAGAAAGAGGCACGTAAGTATCTTTCTAAATATCATACACAGATTATGAGCTGGGGACCGTTTGCAGAAGGAAAGAATGATTTCTTCAATACTCCGGTACTTAAAGAAATCGGAGCAAAATATGGAAAGAGTGTAGCTCAGGCGGCACTTCGTTTTCTGCTTCAGAATGGAGTCGTTGTGATCCCAAAATCAACGCACGAAGAAAGAATGCAGGAAAACTTCAATGTGTTTGATTTTTCACTGACTGATGAGGAAATGAAACAGATTGAAGCGCTTGATACAGGAAAAAGCTTATTCTTTTCCCATTATTCACCGGAAACAGTGGAATGGTTTATGAGTATTGTATAGAAAACAGTTTTGATAAATGTAAAAGCGTATTGCGGTTTATGGAACACGCAATACGCTTGGGCTGTATAATAGGATAAGAATAAATCATTATACGGAAAGGATAAGAAAACGAGAGAATAGAATCATCCGAATGTTATTAAAATTCGAAATGTTTATATCTCCCTCGCGTGGATAGCCCAGGAGTAACTGCATGACTGCGTAATAGTCGGGACGAATCTGCCACTTATGAAGGATTTCCTGTCCATATGGGTCGGCGGCATAGAAATCGCCCTCTTGACTGCCTGCCACAGCGGGGCAGCCCCGGCAGTATGCCAGAAGCTCGCATTTTGCACATTTTTTGAATTTGGAAAAATCTCTGTACTGTTCCATCTCGCTTATCCATATGTCTGCAAGCCTGTTTTCAAAAATATTGCCGACTCTGCTGTTTTGTACTCTGCGGCAGGCATAAACATCGCTAGTTGGCTAAATCGTTATGTGGCAGTTCCCTCCGTTACAGCCGCCATAAATCATTCCAGCTTTTGCATTTTCTGGCAGCCATATTCCTTTATCTTTTTACAGACCTCATCATTCAGATGGAACGGGTTGCCAAGAATCGTGAAAGGAATGTTATTTTCCTTTATCAGTTCAAGGAGCTGCCAAAAGTTCGGGTGTAAAATCGGATCGCCGCCTGTAATATAAAAATATAGCAGTGCTTACAACGCTGGTCACAGTCGTCAGTGATGTGCCATTGAAAAGCAAATTATTGCATATTGATATCTCCAAGCCATTGATATGTATATTGCGCACTTCCTAAAAAAACGACATCAATCGTCGATTTTTTAGGAAATGCGTGCCCTGTGCCGACACAAGGGCACACATTTCCCGAGGGCAAATAAGAATTTAATTCTTATCTCCTGCGTCGCAGGCAGAACCGCAAGCGGCAGGCTTTTCCTCCGGCTTGTCTGAAGCACCGCAGGCAGAACCGCAAGCTTTTATTAGATAGTTACTTTTTCGTAAGTTTTGTGAAAATTAGATGATTACACTTGGAAATTATTTTATTCGATTGTTTTATAAAACGCAATACATTATAATTTGAGTGTAACACTTGTTTGTGAATGCTGCCCAAAAGAAAAGAGGTATTGATATGGTTAAAAAAGAAGAACTCCCCACATGTCCTGTTGCCACGACAGTACAGCTTATCGGAAATAAGTGGAAGCTGCTGATTATACGTAATCTCCGTGTCAGACCGTGGCGGTTTAATGAGCTTCAAAAATCTTTGGAAGGTATCAGCCAAAAAGTTTTAACAGACAGCCTGCGCTCTATGGAAAATGATGGCATTGTTATCCGTACTGTATACCCGGAAGTACCGCCAAGAGTAGAATATGCCCTAAGCGAATTAGGGGAGTCTATGCGTCCAATTCTTGATGCAATGGAAGCATGGGGGATTGCATACAAGAAACAGCTGTAGACACACAAAATGACATCGAGATACAAACGTATGTAACTAAGCGGTTTATCAATGGCAAGGGCATTTGCATAGGAGGAGGGGAAGATTTATGAATGAGTATATATTGGAATGTTGTGTAGATAGTGTGGAATCTGCGCTTGCGGCGACGGAGGGCGGCGCGGATCGTCTGGAGTTGTGCGCGGCGCTTGTGGTCGGCGGCATTTCTCCGAGCATGGCATTGTTTGAACAGGTGAGGGAATGCTGCAAGCTGCCTGTCCGCGTGCTGCTCCGGCCCCGGTTTGGGGATTTTTTGTACACGGATTATGAGTTCCGGATTTTGAAAAGAGAGGCAGCACTTTTCAGGGAAGCGGGAGCGGAAGGAGTGGTGATTGGCTGTCTTCAGCCGGACGGCAGCCTTCACATGGGGCAGATGCGTGAGCTGATCGCAGCGGCGGGCGATATGAAGATTACGCTGCACCGTGCTTTTGATGTATGTGCGGATCCCATAAGAGCGTATAGGCAGGCAGGGGAGCTGGGAATCGATACTATATTGACATCTGGGCAGGAGGGGGAGTGCCTTATGGGGATGCCGCTGTTAAAACAACTGTGTGAGCTGCAGAAGGAGGCAGGTGCGCCTCGTATTATGGCGGGTGCGGGCGTGACGCCCGATGTGATACGGCAGTTTTGCGCGCAGACGGATATTACCTGTTATCATTTGTCTGCCAAGAAAGTTGTGGAAAGTGGAATGTGTTACCGCAAGGAGGGTGTTCCCATGGGGCTTCCTGTTATGGATGAGTACAGTATTTTCAGGACGGACAACAGGGTCGTGGCGGAGGCGAAGAGGGTAATTCAGGAGCAAGTATGTCATTTTGCCCCCCAATAGACTGCGCTTCCTTTATGCATGCGGCCTGTGGAATCCTGGCTTACCATTCAATGGCGATACCGGTTGTGTCTGGGCCTACATGGGAGGAGACAATCAAATTTAAGTCCGCTTCGCAGTCGCTTTTGACAAGCGCTTTACACTTTTCAAACAAGTCTCGATTGCCTACATAGATAACGCCGAGTCTCGCTGTTTCCTTGTCCTGTGCGATATTTTTAATATTGCGCAGGGCATTGTTCATTCCGCGATTTTTCCGAAAGGGCTCGATGCGTCCGTCTTTCATGGTAAGGATCAGTTTGATGTCGAGGATATCGCCGATTTTTCCAACAGCTTCGGAGACGCGCCCGCCCTGCACCAGATACCTGAAATTGTCAACCACAAAATAGAGGTCGATGCGGCGGGTCCTTTTTCGGATTTCTTCGCTGGTCTCTTGGAGTGTCTTTCCACGCTTTCGCATATCTATGGCGTCCATACATAGAAAGCCGCTGGCAAGGGATGCGCTCAGGGAGTCAATAACTTCAATGCTGCGCTCGGGATATAGGTCTTTTAAGTCAAGTGCAGTCATGTAAATGGTGTTGTAAGAACCGCTTAACCCGGAGGAAACGGTGACGCACAGAATGTCTTTTCCACTCTCCAGGGTGTCTTCAAAACGCTCACGCACCAGCGCGGGATTTACGCCGGAGGTATAGGCTCTGCGGGTGCGCAGTTTTTCAAAAAATTCGTCGCGGGGTAGGATACGCTCTTCTCCATAAATCAAGTTTTCATCGAAATAGTAATATTGGGGCAGCAGGACAACTTCCTTGTCATAGGGGGAAGGAAGATCAACATCGCCGTCAGTAAATATCACGAATTCTTTCATAAGTCTGCCTTTCTTTTAAAATGTGCCATGCCCGTTTGGTGCATGCTGAATGTCCATTCCCGCGAGCCGCAAGTCCAAGTCATGCTTTCATAGCTTGGCGGCTGCCGTGAGGATATTTCATTTACATTCAACTGAGATTAATGGTACATGGTGATAAGAAAATAAACAAGGATGTTTGTATAAAAAATTTATGAAAATTGACTGCGTATCACAATTTGATATAATGCACCCAAGCATGACTTTGGGTGCAAATTTTAACGATAGGATTATTTTTCTTTAAATTCTCTGCCCTTATATCTATGGAGCAGAGAATTTTTGTATCATGAGAACTTATGGCAATTTTGTGGCGATTCTGTGGCGTTTCCATGTAGGAAGTCTATTTTTTTATTCGCTATAATACAGGTGACACTTGGAAATGCCAATGCTTCCAAAATACATGAAAGAGGGATATAGCCATGAAAATCAAAAAATTCATTGCACTAATGCTCGGAACCGCCTTATCCATTGGCGCACTTTCTGGCTGTGGGGCGAACAACACAACCACCATTGACCAAGCTGAATTGGGAAACCAGATAAAAGCGTATATTGCTGCCAAGTATGCAGCAACCCTGCCGGACGCTTTCACTCCATCCAGCCTCAACGAGAAGCTGTTCTACAGGCTTGCGGATTACGTAACGGTCTGTCCGGACGGCAGGGTGGTTTTTACCTTCCGCAATGGCGTGGAGGTTGGTACAGAGATTTAAAGAAAGCAGCGGGCAGGTTCCGGGGATTTCCGGATATCCTGCCTGTTGTTTTTGCGTATGGAAATTTGGATCAATACATTACAGCATCGGTTGCGGTAAAGTTCTCAAGAGAGTTTTCTTTTACCTGAATGCAGACATATGTAATCCCGGAATCACTGGCAGCAAAAAACTGACGTTTAGCTGCCGGTGAAATTTTCAGCCAGTCACCCGTGGCAAGGGAAACATCCTCCCCATCGATTACCGCTTTGCCTTTGCCGGAAAGGATCCCATAGATTTCCTCATTCTGCTTGTGGGAATGTACAAATGGGACATTTGCACCGGCAGGGAGCTCGTTTAAACTGATTTCTGCACCAGTTAACGAGAGCTTTTCGTGCAGTTCCGTTCTGCTTTCTTTCTCAACAGTTGTTTTTGTAAAATTTGCCATCGTAATGCACCTCTTTCTTTATTTGTAATTTGCATTGCTTGATCATAGTATAGGCTATAGCACATGCAAAAAATAGTACGCACCTTTTTGTAACTGTACATTAAAATATGAGTGTGATATAATGGGCATCGGAGGTAGAAAAATGAAAGTAAAAGACGAATTACCGGCCTGCCCGGTTGCAACCGCAATATCTCTGATCGGTGGAAAATGGAAACTGATGATCCTGCGTAATCTGAAAGAACGGCCGTGGAGGTTTAATGAATTACAGCGGAGTATAGAAGGGATCTCCCAGAAAGTGCTGACAGACAGCCTGAGACAAATGATTGATGATGGACTTGCTTA
>DLAA01000167.1:6085-6222 GCA_002493835.1 Lachnospiraceae bacterium UBA7060
ATGATTATCAGGAACTGCCTCCAAGAGTAGAATATGGATTAACAGAACTTGGAATGGCAATGTTACCGATTGTGGATGCACTTGCCGATTTTGGCAGCTATTATAAGTCGGTTGTTGAACAGTTATAAAGAAATACA
>DLAA01000106.1 GCA_002493835.1 Lachnospiraceae bacterium UBA7060
AAATCCGAAACATAAGCAGGTACAGGGCTAATAGATAGAGAAGAGCCAGAGAGGCATTTTTAATTTTGCTTCTCTAAAGATAACTTTTTGATACCAACTTATATGTTTGGAAAGATCGGATACCTGATCCGGTTGGGTAGAACATACCTCAATCAATTAGTGTCGCGCGTGTGAAATTAACACGCGGAGCGCATGAAAATGCAAAGGAAATGGAGGAAATGTAAATGGCTCGTATTGCAGGTGTTGACTTACCGAGAGAGAAGCGTGTGGAAATTGGATTGACTTATATTTATGGTATTGGCAGATCCAGCGCGAACAAGATTCTGGAGGCAGCAAATGTAAATCCTGATACTCGTGTCAGAGAGCTGACTGACGACGAAGTAAAGAGACTGGCAGAAGTGATCGACAAGGATTACATGGTGGAAGGTGATTTGAGAAGAGAAGTTGCCCTCAACATCAAGAGACTTCAGGAAATCGGCTGCTACAGAGGCATTCGCCACAGGAAAGGCCTTCCTGTTCGTGGTCAGAAGACGAAGACGAATGCCAGGACAAGAAAAGGTCCTAAGAGAACTGTTGCGAATAAGAAGAAATAGTGATAGAAACATGTAAAATAGTCTGAGAAAGTAGGTTAGTTTATTATGGCAAAGAAAGTTACCAAAAAAGTGACAAAAAAGCGTGTCAAGAAAAACGTTGAACGTGGACAGGCACATATCCAGTCTTCCTTTAACAATACCATTGTTACATTGACAGATAACGAAGGTAATGCGTTGAGCTGGGCAAGTGCTGGTGGTCTTGGTTTTAGAGGTTCAAGGAAATCTACTCCATATGCGGCACAGATGGCTGCTGAGACAGCGACAAAGGCTGCTCTCATTCATGGCTTGAAGACTGTAGATGTTATGGTAAAAGGGCCGGGTTCCGGCCGTGAAGCTGCAATTCGTGCGTTGCAGGCATGTGGTCTGGAAGTGACCAGCATTCGAGACGTGACGCCGGTGCCGCATAATGGGTGCCGTCCACCGAAGAGACGCCGCGTCTAAGCGATCAAAAAGAAAATCTAATCACTCACAGCAAAGGCTGTTTCGTGAAGATTTTCTAAATTTTGATCTAGAGAACCGCAGGCGGTTCTCCAAAAGAAAATCTAATCACTCACAGCAAAGGCTGTTTCGTGAAGATTTTCCAGGTTTTGATCTGGAGAACCGTAAAAATGCGATTCTTCATGTGAGTTGATATATTCTTTGGATGAAGGTGCGTATTAATTGGTATTTAGACTAGTTAATACAAGGCATTGTAAACAAAAACAGAAAGGAGCCAATTAAAATGGCAGTAAACAGAGTTCCAGTATTGAAAAGATGCAGATCCTTGGATCTTGATCCCACATTTTTAGGATATGATAAAAAATCCAACAGAACTTCTGCAAGAGCAGGCAAGAAAGTCAGTGAGTACGGATTGCAGTTGAGAGAGAAGCAGAAAGCAAAATTTATCTATGGTGTGTTGGAGAAGCCTTTCAGAAATTATTATGAGAAAGCTGACAGAATGAAGGGCCAGACAGGTGAGAACTTGATGGTTATGCTGGAGAGCAGGCTCGACAGCGTTGTGTTTAGAATGGGTTTTGCAAGAACGAGAAGAGAAGCCAGACAGGTAGTAGGGCATCAGCATTTTCTTGTAAATGGAAAACCTGTACAGATTCCTTCTTACCTGGTTAAAGCGGGTGATGTGATTGAGGTGAGAGAGAAGGCAAAGTCCCTGCAGAGATATAAAGATATCCTTGAGGTGACAGGCGGCAGATTGGTTCCTGAGTGGCTTGAGGTGGATCAGGAGGCGATGAGAGGGACAGTAAAACATCTTCCCACCAGAGAGATGATTGATGTTCCGGTAGACGAGATGCTTATCGTTGAGTTGTATTCCAAATAATAAGGCGAATAGAAATTCTGGCACATCAAAATATGCTGTGCAAGAATTTTTATGTTTCGCTTACGAGAGTGTCTTACAGGGCATTCTCCGTGTTGCTGAAATTGATATATTCTCAAAAGGAGGGTATCTGGGTGTTTGAATTTGAGAGACCGAATATAGAAGTAGTTGAGATCTCCGAAGATAAAAAGTACGGTAGATTCGTAGTAGAACCCTTAGAGAGAGGTTACGGAATTACCCTCGGCAATTCGCTCAGAAGAATCATGCTTTCTTCCCTGCCCGGCGTGGCGGTAAGTCAGATAAAGATCGAGGGCGTTCTTCATGAGTTCAGCTCTATTCCCGGCGTGAAGGAAGATGTGACAGAAATTGTCATGAACATCAAGAACCTTGCTATTAGGAGTAACAGTGAGGGCAGTGAGGTAAAAACCGCTTACATCGAATATGAAGGTGAGGGTGTTATCCATGCTTCCGATATTCAGGTAGATCAGGATCTGGAAATTCTGAATCCTGATATGGTAATCGCTACTCTGAGTGGTAAGGACACAAAGCTCTATATGGAGCTGACTATCACCAAAGGACGGGGCTATGTGGGCGCTGATAAGAATAAGACAGAGGATCTTCCAATTGGTGTAATTGCCATCGATTCTATTTATACTCCGGTAGAGAGAGTCAATGTTACGGTAGAAAACACTCGTGTGGGTCAGATTACGGATTACGATAAACTGACGCTTGATGTATATACAAATGGTACACTTGTACCTGATGAGGCGGTTAGTTTGGCGGCTAAGGTACTCAGTGAGCATTTGAGTCTTTTTATCGATTTATCTGAGAACGCTAAGACTGCAGAAGTTATGGTGGAGAAGGAAGACGATGAGAAGGAAAAGGTGCTCGAGATGAGCATTGATGAACTTGAACTGTCTGTGCGCTCTTATAACTGTCTGAAGAGAGCTGGTATCAATACAGTGGAGGAGTTAACAAACAAAACTTCCGAGGATATGATGAAGGTCAGAAACCTTGGCCGCAAGTCCTTAGAAGAAGTTCTTGCTAAATTAAAAGAATTAGGATTACAGCTGAATCCCAGCGATGAGGCGTAATGATAGAGGTAAGACCGAAGAGCACTCAGAAAGGAGCCGACTATGGCAAAGTATAGAAAGCTTGGCAGAACATCTGATCAGAGAAAAGCATTACTCAGGAGTCAGGTTACCGCCCTGTTGTATCACGGAAAGATTGTGACCACAGAGGCAAGAGCGAAGGAAGTGCGTAAGCTTGCAGAGCACATAATCACACTTGCTGTCAAGGAGAAAGACAATTTTGAAACCGTCAAGGTTACTGCGAAGGTGCCTCGCAAAGACAAAGACGGCAAGAGAGTTAAGCAGATTATTGATAAAAATACAAAAGCAGTTCTTTCCGAGACGCATCGCGACAAGGATGGAAAGCTTCTCAAAATTGAGAATGGCAGAACTGTTACTGTGTACGATGAGGTGGAAAAGGAGATTAAGAAGGATATGCCTTCCAGACTTCATGCGAGAAGCCAGATAATGAAGGTCCTCTATCCTGTCAAAGAAGTACCGACCAAAGCGGCTGGCCGTAAGAAGAATACAAAGGAAGTCAATTTGGTAGATAAATTATTTGATGAGTATGGTCCTAAATATGCAAATCGTCATGGCGGCTATACCAGAATCATCAAGATTGGACCTCGTAAAGGTGACGCGGCAATGGAAGTTGTTTTAGAGCTGGTATAATTGACAAGTTGACATTTTGATATATAAGTTAATTGAGACAAATAAAAAGCTGAGTGTATAAACGCTCGGCTTTTTTGTTATCCTAATTAAATTGAATAGAAAAGATTTTCTTTTCCTATTCGCGTGCCAGATACCTGTCAGTCTGTTGATATTTCCCACTTGGATGCCTGTGGGCAGCATAAAAAAGGATACAACATTTTGTAATAAAATGTTGCATCCATCCACTCATTATATATATCGGAACACACGTCAAATACTTAACCCCTTTATATAAAAAAATTTTAACAAAATGTCATTATTAATTCCGCTATTATACATGCATTTGAAAACATATATTTAGAGATTAATATTCAGGTACACCTGATCTCTTTCATCCTGTTCGATGCCGAGGTAGCGTTTTGTGATTTGATACGAGGAATGATTGTAAAGGTCCATCAGCATGGCAGGGGGTGTTCCTTGCTTCCATGCTTGGTAGCCGAAAGTCTTACGCAGGGAATGACAGCTGATATGATCGGACAGGCCGCATTCTCTGGCGGCATTTTTGACAATTCGATAGGCCTGACATCGGGAGAGCGGTTGAGATTTACAGCGGCCGCTCGGAAAAAGATATGCAGATGAATTGGGGTTACTGAGATAAATGCGATAGCTTTCTAAAGCCTGACCCAGTGCAGCATTGATAGGAACTGTACGGGTTTTTTGCGTTTTCTGTTCTTCAACGCAGATATGTCCGCGTAGTTTCCCATTTACACGATATACATCATGCCATCTAAGCTTCAGCAAATCTCCGATTCGAAATGCAGTGTTTAATCCCATAACAATCAATGTGTAATTGCGGGGATTGGGATGACTGTCTTTGTAGTAATCTCTAAAAAGAGCAAGTGCGTCTCTGTCTTTGATTGGATTTGTCGTACTCATAAAATACCTCCTATAATTTGTATTTAGTGATAGGTTTTGAGACTTATCCTAATGCAACATTTTATTACAAAAAGTTGCATTAGGAAACGCAAGGCGGCGCCCTCTAAGGAGGAGAAGGCAGGGAGGCTTATATGCTTAGAATGACGGTAAACACAGAGGAGTACATCCAGATTGGCGATGATATCAGAATCATTTTTCTCGGCGGCAGTAAAAATCACACCAGAGTGATGCTGGATGTTCCCAAAGAACTTAATGTAGCAAGAAGCAGAGCTATGGAGAATCATGCAAAGACAGAAAAGGATCGGGAAAAGATTGCCCACTACTATGCAGAGCCGGAATTGGAGAAAAAATATCGGAAAAAGAAGATTGCCATAAATGACGGCGCTAAGAGGGCGTCAAAGTAAAAGGGTAATGACCCGGGGTTATCCTAGGGACTTCGGGTTTATTGCATAAATCGAAGTACAGTAAACCAAAAACAAACAAATGGCAGCAAAAGGATTTGCTGCCTACAATCACAAGGAGGTAAATTTATGGTAGTAAAACACAATATCACAGCGATGAACTCAAACAGAATGCTGGGTCTCACCACAAAGTCTCAGGCTAAGTCCACGGAGAAGTTATCTTCTGGTTACAAGATCAACCGTGCGGCGGATGATGCGGCAGGTCTCTCCATTTCTGAGAAGATGAGAAGGCAGATAAGAGGTCTTACACAGGCTTCCTCTAACGCGCAGGATGGAATTAGTGTCGTACAGACCGCTGAGGGTGCTCTGAACGAAGTGGAGGATATGCTTCAGAGAATGAACGAGCTGGCAGTAAAGGGTGAGAACGGTACCCTGACCACCTCCGACCGTGCGGCGATTCAGGCGGAGATCGGACAGTTGATGAGTGAGGTTGACCGTGTACAGAGCACCACAACATTCAACGAGATGAATTTGTTAGACGGCAAATTTATCAAGGGAGTTCAGGTAGGCGCAGAGGCAGGTCAGCATATCGATATTTCCATCAAGAACATGAGCATGTCAGGTCTTGCGGCATATATCGGTGACTGGAAAAACGGTGCATTGACGGCTGGCAGCAGTAAGCTATACAGCGCGGTTACCTTTAACGCATTAATTGATGGTAAGACGTCTGTTCAAACGACTACCTATACCAATCTGTCAGCCAATCTAAATCCTGTCAAGAATGGATCGGTACAGGGTTCAACGGCTTTGAAGCAAACTACCTCTTATGCTACCAATGATGGCAAGCGTTACAAGCTGACAAATATGACGACAGACATGGCTAAGCGTCTGGTTACAACCTTCCAGAACCTGGTGGGCGGTAAAGCACAGACAGTTGCTACCACCAAAGATTTCAACTCTTTGAACGCTTTCATCAAGGGCGCTTTGCAGATCGTATCTTCTCAGAGAAGCGACCTTGGTGCGATCCAGAATCGTTTGGAGCACACCATCAGTAACCTGGACAATATCGTGGAGAATACGCAGTCTGCGGAGGCGGCGATCCGTGATACGGATATTGCTACGGAGATGGTGCAGTACTCCAACAACAATATCTTACAGCAGGCAGGCACCTCCATGCTGTCCCAGGCAAACCAGAGCAATCAGCTGGCATTGTCCTTGCTTGGTTAATATCGCCTGAAGTGAGAATATTCAGTAAACAGATAACTTTGTGTGGAATTGGTCGCACTCTCCCCCTTATTTTTGAGGGGGGGGGGGTGTGGCCTTTCTTTATCTGATAGGAAATTGTGGCAGTCTAAAATGGAGGAGTTATGTTTTCGATACAGACGAATATGTCCGCGTCAAATGTGACCAGACAACTCAATCTGACATTGAAAAAGAAGAGAGAAAAAAGTGAGAAGCTCGCTTCCGGATATAGGATCAATCGCGCGGCGGACGATGCCGCTGGTCTTTCCATGTCGGAGACAATGCGCAGGCTGGTCAGGGGACTGCAGAAGGGCTCTGAGAACATTACGGAAGGGATCTCCCTCATCAAGACTGCTGATGCTGCGCTTGGGGAGATCACGGACATGCTGCAGCGTATCAATGAATTGTCGGTACAGGCTTACAACGAGATCAATACGGTACAGGACAGGGACGCCGTCCAGGCGGAGATAGACCAGCTTTTGGAAGAGATAGGCAGGACCGGTGAGACGACGGTCTACAATGAGATAAAGATTTTGAAATGGGAGCCTTTCTTTACCCGTGATGTAGTGATCCGGGAAGACCAGATCCTTACGGTCCCGGTAACGATGAAAGAAAGAACCGTGCTTCCAAAGTGGCTGAATGATGGGATAGACGACAAACTGGAGATACATACTGGTTATGATCGTTTAATAGATGGTATGACTGGTAATCAGGTGCAGCAGGACACGTCGGGAGTTATGGTTACTATAAAGAAGGATGCTCTTGGAAATATAGAGAGGAACGCTGACGGTACGGCAAAGTATATTTATTATGGGCCGGATTATGGAAATTCCTACGGAGAGACGAATGCGGAACATGTTCAGACGTGGACGCCGTCCCTTTCCAACAACGTGACTGCTAAGGTGAGCTACGCGGGGCTGATGAGATTTGACCAAGCAGAAGATTTATACAGTGCGCTGGTTTCCCTTCTGGGAGGCGGTTTTGGAATTTCCTGTGGCACCTGTAATTCCAAACAGTATGGTATTAATTTTGTGGGATCCGTGGATGGGATAACTGTCAAAGAGATATCACCATATTACTACGACGAGACTGGCATAAGACGAAGCACGCCTAACCTGGATCTTAGCAGCTTTACAGCATTTACAGACAGCAACGGCAAGAAAGTCAATTGCTTTGATAAAATCAAGGAGCTCGCGAAGGTGCAGAAGCAAGATGCCAGCTTAACTGATGCGCAGAAAAAACTGCAGGTAAAGAGTCTTGCGGAAGAGATTGCAAGGGAATTGTCAAAGAAAACCTATGACCTGTTGTCTGGGGATTTGGCTATGAAAGATCATTTTAC
This sequence comes from Lachnospiraceae bacterium UBA7060, assembly GCA_002493835.1. Lineage (GTDB taxonomy): Bacteria > Bacillota > Clostridia > Lachnospirales > Lachnospiraceae > UBA3282. Next base: position 7,545 of record DLAA01000106.1, read on the forward strand.
GAAATCTTTCCTGACGGATGATTACGATATTATCGTATATGATTATAGGGATAACATTGCGCTGACCAGCCTGCACGCGGCGGATACAACCGTGAGAACGTGGGCTGACACACGGATCACTTATCCGGCGCAGTATCTGGAACCGGGGACTAAGGGAACGGTGGAAATCCCTAACGATTTATACATTGTGTGCAGTGCGCTGGATTCTGACGATATCCCAATTCAATTGCCATATATTTCTCTGGAGAAGCTGGGAATTTCAGGCTATAACGTGGCGAAGTACAGAAGGACAGAGGAGTATAGTGAGAATTATAAAGGGAAGCTGAGGGAATGGGAGTCTAACGCCTATGAGCAGACCACATCGACGAAGGAAATGTCGCCTACATACGAGATCAAAACAGAATGGCTGTGGATCAATGGGGAAATAGTCCCAAATCATAGCAGGGTGCAGACAGGGGTGGAGGAAACTATCCGCACGTCCATCAGAAAAATATATCCATACGAAAAACCGCATGCGAAGGATGGAGATATCGTAGTCACAAAGTGGTACGATCCCAGTGATAATCGGCTGATCAGAGACGCCCTGACGCAGGTTTCCATGTGGCGGACGAATCTCGGCGCCACGCAGAATCGTTTGGAGCATACTTATGACAATAATGGAAACAAGGAAGAAAATTTGACTGTGGCGGATTCCCGCATCCGCGACACAGATGTGGCAAAAGAGATGGTGGATTTTTCCAACAATAATATTTTGGAGCATGCCGGCATCAGTATGCTGGCGCATGCAAATCATGACAGGCAGTTAGTTCTAAGCCTGCTGCAGTAAATTATGGACGAAGAGCTATTCTTATAGTAACAGGTATTTATCTAGTGCGCTGGCGCTGTACCTGAACGTTGTCCGTAGAAATAAATATATGGCGTAAAATGGAGAAATATGGATAAAATGAGACATTATCGTCTGGCATTTAGACAGGGATGTATCGATATCAGGGATGCAGAACTTTATATCAAACTTCTGTCTGCAAAAACATTAGATTATATCACCAGCAGTTCTTTTGATAAAAGACTTTTACGGCCTATCATGAGAATGGCATGGAGGACAATGGAAAAACAGGAGATTCCCCAGGAATTTGATGAAATCGTAAATGAGATTCTAAACGATAAAAAGGAAATGTTTCTTCTGATGAATACATTTTGTTTATAATTTTCAGGGAGCAGAAGCCCCTTTTAATTTTGCAGAAAAGATGCGATCGCGTCAATTATCTAAGACAGCCCAGCGGACTGTCTTTCTGTGTATATCGATGCCTGCAGGAGGATTACTGTTAAGAAAAAGGCTGTGCCGGATTTAAAGCGGCACAGCCTTTTTCTCATTCAATTGTTTTCTGGAAATGCTGATAGTCTTTGGTGGAGTTCCAATTGCCGCCCCAGGTAAAACCGTGTTCTGTAAAGAGTCGGTAGCATAGATCGTTTTCATCGATTTTGTAGGCGAAACTTTGGCTTCGGTCGGCATAGACCTCGCTGCCGGGCGGGGAGATATAGTCACTACCATCTTCATTTCTGTTAAAAACCACATAAGGATTATAGTAGGGGTTGACATCGATGGCAAGCCCGTAGGCATGTTTGGATAGATGGGAAGTGCCGTCGACGACTCTGTAGTTAAAGCAGGAAGTATTGTTATCTGCCATGGAGGCAGTATCGTCACCGCCGTATTCATCGATCAGACGGACGCGTTCAAGTCGGTATTCATTGCGGTAGAGCTCATAAAAAATTTCGACCATATCTTGTGCAACAGCTTTGTTACAGATTAGCTCGCCAATCTGTTCTTGACCATTAAAGTCAATATATTTCAGTCCTATATAATTTAGGTCTTCATAGGGAACCGTACACCCATTTTGGGGGTAGGAGATACCGGTAATTCTTTGCTTAACTGTTTCGGTCAATGGCTCATAATAGAAACCGTCTCTGTAAGTAACGCGATCGGGATGTGTGATCATGGCGTCGGATTCCTCCTCAGGTTTTACCGTATCGCTTTTGCTGCCAATTGATTTTTCGTCAGGCACATTTGTGATACCGTCTTTTATATCAGTATATGTGCTGGTCTCGCTGGGAGTGACAGGAGCATCGGAATCAGCAGTGACAGTAGGCATAGCATTTTTGCCGGAAGACGACGTGTCTGTCGTTTGTGACAGGGAGGAATTGACTGATTTAGTCTCTACAGTGGACTCAGACTTTTGAGAAGAGGGGGCTGCGTCCTTCTCAGGTTCACTGTCAACGGTCTCTTCTGAGCCGTAAGCGAGTTCGGGATTGTTTCTGGCGTAATCGAGCAGCGTTTCATCGCCAGTCAGATAGTGAGCCAGAAAGGCACATATAAAAATAAAGGTGAGCAGGAACAGAACAGGTTTTGCGGCTTGGCGTAAAAGTTTTTTGATATCAAACATATTAAAAATGCTCCTTTTAGGATTCGTTTTGACAGATGCAGCAACCATAGACAGTGCCAACTAGAATTACGCAGTAATTCTTGTGACGCAGGCTCTCCTCACTAACGCTCATTATAGCATCTAAACTCGAAAGCCCGTGCTTACGCACTCTCTGTTTGACTTTGTCAAACGCTTTTTCGTTAATAACTGCAGAAAAACAAATGCCGCTTCGCGTCGCTTGTTTTTCCTTTGCGGTTATTATATCATATTTTTAGAATCAGGGGAGCGGCAGCCTGCTTTCCCTTGTATTTTTCTTTATAATCTAGTACAATAAGCGATGGTACAGCCCAGTAAAGCCGGTATGGACAGGATGCGGGCATAAGAGTATGAAAACAGATGAAGGAAGTTTTATGGGAATTATTAAAACAGATAAACTGACATTCGAATATATTCGCCGGGACGAAGAAGGAAATGTGGAAGGTATCACCCGAGCCGTAGATGAGGTGGATTTGGATATCAAACAGGGAGATTTCATTGCTATCCTTGGACATAATGGTTCTGGGAAATCTACTCTTGCAAAGCATATCAATGCCATTCTTTATCCTACGGAGGGGACTGTGTGGGTGGATGGTATGGATACACAGGATGAGAAACATCTCTGGGATATCCGCCAGGAGGCAGGGATGGTGTTCCAAAATCCGGATAATCAGATTATTGGCCAGGTGGTGGAGGAGGACGTGGGATTTGGTCCTGAGAATATGGGAGTGCCGACGAAGGAAATATGGGAGCGTGTGGAGGAGAGCTTGAAGGCGGTGGGGATGTACGAGTATCGCAAGCATTCGCCGAATAAGCTCTCTGGTGGTCAGAAACAGAGAGTATCTATAGCAGGTGTCATTGCCATGCATCCAAAATGTATTATTTTGGACGAGCCGACAGCCATGCTTGACCCGAATGGTCGAAAAGAAGTGATACGCGCGGTGCGGGCTTTGAATGATGTGGAAGGGATAACGGTAGTGTTGATTACACATTATATGGAAGAGATTATTCATGCGGATATGGTCTTCGTTATGGACCAAGGGCATATTGCCATGGAGGGAACGCCGAGAGAAATTTTTTCCAGAGTGGAAGAGCTAAAGGAATTGCGCTTAGATGTGCCGCAGGTGACGCTTCTCGCGCATGAGTTGAGGAAAAAGGGTGTGAGTCTGCCGGAGGGCATTTTGACGATTGATGAGTTTGCTAAGGCGCTCACGGGAGAGCATAGAGGCGCTTAAATTTATAAAAAAACGAGGAGAAGTGATGTCTCTTATTTTAGATCATGTAAATTATGTATATGGAGAGGATACGGCTCTGGCAGTGCACGCGCTGAAAGATGTGAATTTGGTGATTCCTGACGGGCAGTTTATTGGACTGATTGGACATACTGGTTCCGGGAAATCTACATTAGTGCAGCATTTGAATGGATTGATCCGTCCGACGAGTGGATCGATCTACTATAATGGCGAGGACATACACGATAAGGATTACGATAAGAAGAAGCTGCGCAGTAAGGTAGGGTTGGTCTTCCAGTACCCGGAGCACCAGCTTTTTGAGATCGATGTGTTTAGAGATGTTTGCTTCGGGCCGAAGAATCTGGGACTTCCTCAGAAAGAGGTAGAGCTTCGAGCTTATGCGGCTTTGAAGCAGGTTGGACTGGAGGATGACTACTTTTACCAGTCGCCCTTTGATCTTTCAGGCGGGCAGAAGCGGAGAGTGGCTATTGCAGGTGTGCTGGCTATGAAACCTGATATCCTGGTTTTGGACGAGCCTACGGCGGGTCTTGATCCAAAAGGAAGAGATGAGATTTTGGATCAGGTCGCCAAGCTTAAGGAGGAGACTGGGATTACGGTGATTTTGGTCTCCCACAGCATGGAGGATGTGGCGAAGTATGTGGAGCGGATTATCGTTATGAACCGTGGAAGCGTCCTTTATGACGATACACCGCGGGAGGTCTTTAAGCATTACAGAGAGTTGGAGCAGGTGGGCCTTGCGGCACCCCAGGTGACATATATTATGCAGGCGCTGGCGAAGCGGGGAATGCCGGTGGATACCTCTGTCACGACAATCGGGGAAGCTGAGCAGGAGATTTTGAGAGTACTCGGGAAATAGATGTATCGGTGAAGGACTTAAATCGATACCAGAAAGGAACGCCAACGGAAAATGATTCGAGATATTACATTGGGCCAGTATTATCAGGCGGATTCTGTCATTCATAAACTGGACCCGCGCGTAAAATTGGTAGCGACAATAGGATTTATTATCTCTCTTTTTGTTGTGGATAACTGGGTAGGATATGTGGTGGCCGCTGTTTTTCTGGCCTGTATGATTAAACTGTCAAAGGTACCTTTTCGTTTTATGATCAAGGGAATGAAAGCCATTGTCTTTATATTGATGATTACAGTGGTGTTCAACCTTTTCTTGACGCCTGGGGAGCCCCTTGTTACGTTCTGGAAGTTTACGATCACCCAAGAAGGACTGCGGATTGCAGTGATGATGGCGGTTCGCCTTTCTCTTCTCATCGTGGGTTCTTCTGTGATGACACTGACTACCACGCCGAACAGCCTGACGGATGGAATGGAGAAGCTGATGGGGCCTCTGAAATATGTAAAGGTGCCAGTGCATGAAGTGGCGATGATGATGTCTATTGCTCTGCGGTTCATTCCGATCCTGCTGGAGGAGACGGACAAGATTATGAAGGCGCAAATTGCCAGAGGAGCGGATTTTGAGAGCGGGAACCTGATTAAAAAGGCAAAGGCCATGGTGCCCCTGCTGGTGCCCCTGTTTATCTCAGCTTTTCGTCGGGCTAACGATCTCGCTATGGCTATGGAGGCCAGATGCTACCGCGGCGGAGAACATAGAACAAAGATGAAGCCGCTGCATTATCGAATGGCGGACAGAGCCGCTTACTGTGTGCTGTTACTGTATTTTGGGGGATGTGTGGCAATACGGATTTGGTTGTGATAGTTTTTCAGGATAGGGAAATCAAAATAGAAGTTGCAGCGAGTATAGAGAAAAATAGAGTTCTGGGATAAAGAAGCGTGAAGGAATAAGATGAAGAGGGTTATGTTAACTGTTGCCTATGATGGGACAGACTATTGCGGATGGCAGGTGCAGCCGGGAAAAGAAACCATCGAAGGCGAGTTGAATCGTGCGCTCTCGGCGCTGACCGGGGAAGTGATTGAAGTGATCGGTGCCAGCCGCACCGATTCTGGGGTGCATGCTTTAGGTAATATCGCTGTGTTTGACACAGATAGTCCCATCCCCGCAGAAAAATTTTCCTATGCATTAAACCAGCGGCTCCCGGAGGACATTCGAATCCAGAGGTCGGAGGAAGTGTCTGCAAATTTTCATCCGAGACACTGTGAAAGCAGGAAGACGTATGAGTATCGGATTTATAACGCGCCTTTTCCGCTGCCGACAGTGCGTCTCTATACGCATTTCACATATGTGCCGCTCAATGTTGACTTAATGAGTCAAGGAGCTGTTTTTCTTGTAGGAGAACATGATTTTAAGAGTTTTTGCAGTGTGGACACGCAGGCGCAGTCCACAGTGCGGCGGGTGGACAGTGTAGAGGTGCAGGAGGCAGAGGATAGTTGGCGCCGCCCCTCGGAATTTGGTGGATTGCGATCCGGAAGGCAGATCGTTATCCGGGTGACAGGCAGAGGTTTTCTATATAATATGGTTAGAATTATTGCGGGGACTCTGATAGAAGTCGGAAGAGGGCATATAGCGCCACAGCAGGTAGAGGAAATTTTGGAGGCGAAGAACAGACAGAAGGCGGGGCCTACGGCGCCAGCATGCGGCTTGACGCTAGTAGGTTATGAATTCCCGGAGGAGGAAATAGATGGCAACAGTCTTAAATAAAGTCAGAAAGTATGTCAGAGAGAATGCTCTGTTTTCTGTTTTTATAGCAGTCACAGCATTTCTCATGCTGTTTTGTATCGTGTGGGTATATCATATCAAGGTTTTGAATGCACCCAAGGTGTATTCGGATGGTTTTGGCTATTATTTGTATCTTCCAGCCTTGGTTTATAATGACTTTAGTTTTGGTTTTATAGAGGGCTGGGAACATCCCTTCGAATTAAAGCAGGTAGCAGGTGGTATGATTGATAAATATCCGGTAGGGGTGGCAATTATGGAAAGCCCTTTCTTCTTTTTGGCACATGGCATTTCGCTTGTCCGTGATCTGCTGACAGGCAGCGTGACAGCTACCGGATATACCAATCTCTACCAATACATGATTTTGTTTGGCGGGGTTTTTTACTGGGTTGTGGGAACGATGTTATTGTACAGTCTGCTTCGAAAGCGTCTGGGCTTTTCGTCAAAGACCTCACTTTTTGCCTGTATTGTGATTACTTACGGAACAAATCTGTTCCATTATGCGTCCTACGATGCTTGTTTTTCCCATGTCTATTCCTATTTCCTGTTTAACCTGTTTCTCTGGTATTTGTGCTGGTATGAGGAACGTGAGAAGGCAAAGAAAAACAGCCTTTTGCATACCTGCCTATTTGGACTGCTTGCCGGATTGATATTTATGTGCCGTAATACCAATATAGTGTTTGTGGTGACATATATCTTTTATGGGGTTAAAAACTGGGAGGGATTGAAGAGAAGAATCATTCTGATTTTGAAGCCGTCCCGGGCGGTACCCATTATATTGACAGGAATACTCACGCTATTTCCACAGCTGCTCTACTGGCATTCACAGACAGGGCATTGGATTGTGTACTCCTATGGAACGGATGAACCGTTTTATTGGCTGTCCCCGGAAGTGGGAAACTTCTTGTTCAGTGTGCGCAAGGGATTATTTTTTTGGAACCCGGTTCTTTTGCTGGCTGTGGTTGGGGTTTTTGCTGCGTATAAGAGGAGACAGCAGCTCTATACAGGGCTGGTGGTTTTTTTGTTGCTGATTGTTTATGTTTCCAGTGCCTGGTGGTGCTGGTATTACGGGGGAGCTTTTGGACAACGGGTCGCGGTTGATTTTATGTGTCTCTTTGCTATTTTTATTGCTGTGGTGTTTGACAGGTTGGAGGCGGGAAAGAAGCAGGGGGGAAACAGGCAGAAATTTCTTGGAATAATGGTATACGGCTACTGTGGAATTTGCATTTTTTGGAATTTACTTTGTATGATAGCTTATTGGTACCGAGTGCTTCCTTCGGATGGAGCAGATTGGAATACAGTCAGAGATATCATAGGAATGATAGCCTGATGGGGTGGCGTTTTTGCTGTAAATTTCTGTATAAAAAGCAGTTGACACACGCGGAGGCGTATAATATAATAACTAAATGTGACGGATTGTTTGCAAATGCCTGACCAAGGCCCCGGTGAGGTATTTCATAACATAAATTAAACAAGCACAAACTGCCGTGGAGGGATGCCAAGTGTGGCCGGACATCTGCATGAGGGTCTTTGGAAACGGCACAGACAGTTACTACGGAGGTAATATTCATGAAAACATTTATGGCGAGTCCGGCTACGATCGAGAGAAAATGGTACGTAGTTGATGCGACTGATATGACATTGGGACGTCTGGCAGCTGAGGTTGCTAAGGTGCTGAGAGGTAAGAATAAGCCGATCTTTACACCCCACATGGATACGGGGGATTATGTGATCATCGTCAACGCAGAGAAAGTGAAGGTAACTGGTAAGAAATTGGATCAGAAAATATATTATCATCACTCAGATTACGTTGGCGGCATGAAGGAAACCACTCTGAAGGAAATGCTGCAGAAACATCCGGAGAGGGTTTTGGAGCATGCGGTGAAGGGTATGCTTCCCAAGGGTCCCCTTGGCAGGCAGATGTACAAGAAACTTTTTGTATATGTAGGACCTGAGCACAAGCATGCGGCACAGAAACCTGAAGTGTTAACATTTTAAGAAAGGGATAAAGAATCATGGCTAAAGCAGATAAAT
>DLAA01000158.1:0-5534 GCA_002493835.1 Lachnospiraceae bacterium UBA7060
TACTCATTTTTCAGCCCTCCATTTATCTTAATTATAAATAATAATGAAAACTTTAACGTAACTATAATAGTAATAATACCTTCATAGTTACACATTATCATTATGTGACACAACACACGACTGTAGTATAACACAGATTCCATTTTCCGACTAGCAAATTTTACAAAAAAGTATAAGTTTTAAGAAGATAGATAAATGTCCATGAATAGCTTTTTTTCTCTACCGCAGATTGTGTGCACACGGCGTATCTTTTAATCAATTCCCCATTTAAATAATAGGATACTTCACCCACCTCAGCTCCCGCCGCAACAGGCGCATCCAGGACTGTCTCCACTCTTGCCTTCACCTCCACTTGATCCTCGTCACACAGAAGATAAGACAGGCTCTCCTCCCTTGTCTTCAGTGAAACAGCAGCCTGCGCTTCTTCAAAGGGTGTTCCTTTTTCGGAAATGCCGTTCCTAACCGGAATATCCTCAAAAGTCTTAGCCTCATATATATCCTTGTATTGATACCGCTCCATACCGTAGGCAGCTAGTTTCTTCATGTCACTCCACTTATAGCTTCTGTTGTTTGGCCAACCGCAAGCCAAAAGTGCCACCGTAAATATGCGCCCCTCGCTCTCCACTGCTCCCACATAGCAGTAGCCTGCCTTGTTGGTAAAACCCGTCTTTCCAGAGAGTGCTTCCTCCATCATCCCTAAAAAAGCATTGTGGTTATTGCAGTGAAAGCTTTTCTTTCTATCTGCATCCATAAAGTCATAACTTTGTGTGCGCGTAATCTCCAGAAACCGCTCCTTTGCGGGGGAATCCGTCACGCAGTAAGCCATGATCCTCGCCAGATCCGCCGCAGTGGTAGAATGGTTTTTCCCGCTCTCATTCACCACTGCATCCAAGCCGTTCGGTGTGATAAAATAGGTATCATAGCAGCCGATATCCCGAGCCTTCTGGTTCATCATAGCGGCAAATTTTTCCACACTTCCGCCAACCGCCTCAGCAATAACCACAGCCGCATCATTGTGAGATTCCAACATCAAAGAATACAAAAGGTCCCCCAGACGAAATTTTTCCCCTGCACTCACATACAGTTTTACCTTCGGCATGCTGGCTGCGTAGGAGGAGGCTTCCACGATTTCATCCAGATTGCCGTACTCCAGTGCCAATATGCATGTCATAATTTTTGTAGTGCTCGCCATAGGCAGAATCTCTGTTGGATTCTTGCCGTAGAGAACCCTTCCTGAATCCGCATCCATGAGGACAGCCGCCTGCGCATAGAGCTGTAAATCCTCTTCTTTCGCCGACTCCCTCTCCTGCGCAGACACCATCTGACAAACATCCCCCGCATGTCCCTGAACATACAGAAGGGCAGCCGCCGTCAAAATGGCTGCCACCCTGCAGAATATCTTTTTTCGAATTATATTTCTTTGTTTTTTTATTATGCGCATACGTCCGTCCCAACAAATCCACTCGTTAATATATATGCGCATTGCCGCTTCCTATGACAGGGTTCGTTTTTCCCCGCTTGAATCCAATATTTTTCCTTTCCTTCCCATGCAGCCGGTTTTATATATCCAGCTGCATCTCCACCTCAGATTCTGCCTGCTGCTTAAACTCCTCGATCTGTACCGCTGAGAGTTCCGGCAGCTCATCAATCGATTTTACGCCAAAGCTTCTCAAGAACTGTTCCGTAGTGCCAAACAAAAGCGGCCGTCCCGGCGCATCCATCCTGCCCACCTCCGTGATTAGATCAAACTCCAAAAGCCTGTTCACCGCATGGTCACAGCTGACTCCTCTCACCTTCTCGATCTCAAGTCTTGTGATGGGCTGTTTATAAGCTATGATAGAGAGCGTCTCCAAAAGTGTATCTGTCAGTACAAATTTCCTAGGTGTCTTGGCAATTTTAATCAGATATTCGTAAAGCTCGCTCTTTGTACACAACTGGACCGCATTGTCCAGTGTAGTGAGGGCAATTCCCCTCCCCTCACTCTCATATTCAGCCGCCATCTCATCCAAAAGCTTTTTCGTGGTATCTTTATCCTCTTCAATCACAGCGGCCAGTCTGTCAATTTCCACCGAATCGCCCATCGTGAATAAAACCGCCTCAAGCACCGCCTTCGCTTTCGCTTTCTTCATATCTGTCCCCTCTTTGCTGTGCATACTTAGCTTACACTGGTAAGCTGTACCGGCCCCTGATCTGCATTTTCTCTGGCTGTGATAATAATATCAGAAAAGGTGTCCTCCTGCTCGATACTGATACGTCCAGTCTTCATCATCTCCAAAATCACCAGAAACGTCACAATGATCTCCATTTTACTGGACTGCTTTTCCAAAAGTTTCCGGAAACTAAAAGTTTTATGGCTGCGCACATAAGCCTCCACATAGGTAGTTTTTAAGTCTAGGTCAATCTCATCCTTCTCTATTCTGCCAAAAGTACTTCTAACTGGATCAATCTTGTCCTCCTGACGCTTTATCATCTGCTTAAATATTTCATGGAGCTTATTCAATGTCATATCCCCGATAAGCTCCTCATAATTCACCGGTTGACGATATTGTTCAACCTCCGGCGGCAAAGTGGATTTTTTATAAAGACTTCTCTGTGCATCCACCATGCGGTCCCTGAGTTCATATGACATATATTTGCACATCTTGTATTCCAACAGTTTTTCCACCAGCTCTGCCCTAGGGTCTTCTTCTTCACCCTGTTCGTTGACTTCTTTGGGCAATAGCATCCGGCATTTAATATCAATCAAAGTAGCCGCCATAACAAGGAACTCGCTCATGACGTTCATGTCCTCAGTCTCCATCTGTCTGATATAATCCAGATACTGCTCCGTGATCTCCACAATAGGAATATCATAAATGTCCACTTTATTTTTATCAATCAGGTGCAAAAGCAGATCCAAAGGTCCTTCAAACACCTCAAGCTTTACGTTAATAGCCATAGCCTGTCCTCTCCTAACATAACAGTTCAGCCTTTGTCTTCCCTTTCATACTTAATGCGGCTGCCTGTCCGGCACAAGCTGGATCACTACGAGCTCGCCAGGGTTAAAAATCCGCAGGGGAATCGTATGGCTTCCCAGCCCGCGGCTCAAAATCATCGTACTTTTCCCGCACGAAAACCTGCCCCCATCGAACTTGGGAAACAAAGTCAAACTTGGAGACAACACCCCGCCAAAAAAGGGCAGACGCATAATACCGCCGTGCACATGCCCAGATACCACAAGATCCGCCCCCCAATCGGCATATTTCTCAAAGTAATCCGGATTATGAGCGATAAGCAGTCGAAAGGTATTCTCTTTTGGCTCTCCCAACAGGCGGTACAGGTATCCGTTCTCCATTGGCTCTTTGTACAGATGCCTGAAATAACACCGGTCTATCATTGCTCCGAAAATCTCTATATTCCACTCTGGCAGATACGTTCTCTCATTGATGAGCGGTTCAATCCCCGCCGCCTTAAGTCCCGCTAGATATCCCTCATACACACCTGGGTACTCGTTGGGAGAGAGCTTGAGACGCTGTTCGTGATTGCCCATCCCGTAATACACCTTATAATCTGCGGCAAGTCCCCGCATCAGCCCAAGCGCCCTGTTGTAATCCTGTCCCTTTGCCGCTGTCAGCATATCTCCCGCCACCAAAACCGCATCAGGAGAAAGCTCCTTGATCCGCCCGCGCAGTTTCTTGTTTTCTCTTCCGAAAGACATATTGTGCAAATCAGACAAAAGCACCATCCTGCAGGGCTGCGTAATTTTTTCTGATCTGATTTCATAGGAAACCGTCACAAAACGGCGGCCGTCCCAGACAGCCGAGAGCAAACATATGAAAATAATCACAACCGCAGCCGTTAAAATGACTTCCGCCATATAATGCCTCCGTTTTCTTTCATAGAAAAACGGCTGCCCGACGCCTACCCTGGCAGCCATTTTTATAGTATAGCATACCCCCCTGCCTCACTGCAATCAGCGAACTTTTGTTCTACTTTTTCATCAGATAGAGGCTCCAAACTTTCTTATAGTAGTCTTTGTATCCTGCCTTTTCTACCCCTTTAGCTGCCAGTATAGACACACTGCCAATGCGTGTACCATTTAATTTGTAGACAGCCTCTCCCACAGGGTCGCCTTCTGCAATCGGTGCTGTCATAGTTCCTGGCAGACTGATCTCCTTTTCAATTTCGTTGATGTTATTACCTGCCGTATCCAGATAAGCAAACGGCCCCTCATACACCAGATTCACCATATCCTCAATGCCTCCCTCCACCTTCTGGGCGGGCAGTGGATCCTTATTTTCGTCCGTGTACATTTGACTCACGCTGTATCCGTAACTCAAAAGTGACATTGCATCCTGAAATCTGGTCTTCGGATCCGGCGCCGCCATAACCACTGCGATCAACTCCATGCCGTCCTTATTTGCCGTAGCCGACAGACAGTAAAGAGCCTTGGACGTGGAGCCGGTCTTTAAGCCTGTCGTCCACTCATACTGTTTCAAAAGCTTATTGGTACTGGAAAGAGTAAAGGTACTAGTTCCCTGCGCCGTCTTATGTTCGATATCCTCCATCCAGATAGTAGTGTATTTAAAAATCTCCGGATATTTCGTAATCAGCTCTCTGGACATGATCGCCACATCCTTAGCCGAGGAATAGTGTTCATCAGAGTCTGTCAGACCACAGCAGTCCTCGAAATGAGTGTTCTGCATGCCAAGACTCTCCGCTTTCTTGTTCATAAGCTTCACAAACTCCGTCTCGCTCCCTGCTATGTACTCCGCTACCGCTACACTGGCATCGTTACCGCTGGCCACTGCGATACACTTGATCATGGTTTCTAAAGTCTGTGTCTCCCCCTCCTCAAGAAACACCTGTGATCCCCCCATAGATTTTGCATAAGCGCTGGTGGTTACCTGATCCTCCAGATGAATCCTGCCGCTCTTTAGATGCTCAAAAATAATGAGCAGCGTCATAATCTTTGTGATACTGGCAGGACTGCGCCTTGTATCCGCATCCTGCTCACAGATCACCTGCCCAGTGGATGCCTCCATCACGATATAGGAGGGCGTACTTACCTCCGGCGCAGCGTTTACTGTTATGGTCATGCTCCAAAACAGGGTCTCTGTCAGTATCATTCCCATCATAAGCCATACAATCATCTGCTTCCTTATTCTGTGCAAACTAAGTCACCCCTGCATCTTCTTCTGTACTATACATATTGCAGTGGGACAATAGATATGCCGGCACTTTCATTGTCCTAATCTGTCCCGTATGCTGCGAAGCAGCAATATAGATTACGCACCCCTCGCACAAAAGAAAACAGACTCAAAATTTCTTCTGAGTCTGCTCTGCAAATAATCAATTGTATTTACGCTTTCTTGCCGCTTCGGACTTTTTCTTACGTCTTACGCTGGGCTTCTCGTAATGCTCGCGCTTACGGATTTCCTGCTGGATACCTGCTTTCGCACAGCTTCTCTTGAAGCGACGCAACGCACTGTCCAAAGTCTCGTTCTCTTTTACGATTACGTTTGACATTCCCGCACCTGACCTCCCTTCAGTCC
>DLAA01000158.1:5799-29655 GCA_002493835.1 Lachnospiraceae bacterium UBA7060
CGCACCTGACCTCCCTTCAGTCCCAGAGTATTTCGACTGATTGGGTTATTTGCGTGTTCTCACACAATGTAAATTATACCACATTTTGGTTCCCAGTCAACCAAAAAATATAAAAAACTACACTTTCTGTGCTTAATTAATCTGTGCTTCCAAAATTTCCCGTGTTTTTGCGATGGCATCATCAATACCTGCAGGGTTCTTTCCTCCCGCCTGCGCCATATTGGGACGTCCGCCGCCTCCTCCTCCCACGAGAGCCGCAATGCCCTTGATCAGATTTCCCGCATGAGCACCCCGTCCCATGGCAGCATCTGTCGCCATAGCAATCATATTGACCTTGCCATCTTTATCGGAGATCAAAACCACTACACCCTCAGCCAGCTTCTCTTTCAACTGGTCGCCAAGCTCACGCAGCCCGTTCATATCCACACCCGCTGCTTTGGCCGCAAGCAGCTTCACGCCCTTCACTTCCTGCACCTGATCCATCACGTCGCCCAGAGCATCTTTAGCTGCCTTGCTCTTTAAAGACTCGTTCTCGCTCTGCAGAGCCTTCAACTCCGCCATCAGATGCTCACACCGCTCTACCAAACTGGCAGGATTGGTCTTTAACGTCTTCGCCGCCGCATTCAGCTGTTCTTCCAGCTTCTGATAGTAGGCCGTCACATTGTTCCCCGTCACCGCCTCAATTCTGCGCACGCCCGCCGCCACACCTGATTCTGACAAAATCTTAAAGGAACCAATCATCCCCGTGGATCTCACATGAGTACCGCCGCACAATTCCTTAGAGAACTCTCCCATCTGCACCACTCGCACCGTCTCGCCGTACTTTTCCCCAAAAAGGGCCATGGCACCTGATTTCTTAGCCTCCTCTATAGTCATAACCTTTGTCTCTACTGCAAGGTTTTCCGCTATCTGCTCATTGACGATCTGCTCCACCTTCTTAAGCTCCTCCGCCGTCATAGCTGCAGAGTGGGAAAAATCAAAGCGGGTTCTCTCTCCGTCCTGATAGGAGCCTGCCTGTTCCACGTGATTGCCCAGTACTTCGCGGAGAGCCTTCTGCAAAAGATGTGTTGCGCTGTGGTTCTTGCAGGTGTTTCTCCTTCTTGTGATATCAACCGACAATGTCACAGTGTCTCCCACTTTAAACATACCTTTTGTCACCTTACCGATATGTCCCACCTTGCCGCCCAGCAGCTTGATGGTGTTCTCCACGTAAAATTCGCCGTCTTTTGTAGTAATCACGCCGATATCACCCTCCTGGCCACCCATAGTAGCATAGAAAGGCGTCTGTTCTACAATTACCGTACCGATCTCTCCGTCTGTCAGCGCCTCCACCAGCTCTGTCTCCGTGGTGAGCACTGTAATTTTGGAATCGTAAGTCAGATTGTCATATCCCACAAATTCTGTGGTGACAGCCGGGTCGATAGACTCGTACACGGTCACATCCGCACCCATATAATTGGTCACCTTGCGGGCCGCTCTAGCCTTGTCCTTCTGCTCCTGCATACAGGCTTGAAAACCCTCCTCATCCACTGTAAAGCCCTTTTCCTCCAAAATTTCCCTTGTCAGATCAAGCGGAAATCCAAAGGTATCATATAACTTAAAGGCATCTGCCCCTCCAAGCTGCTTCTTCCCTTCCTTCTCCACAGCCTCCACCATTTCATTCAAGATACTCAAGCCCTGATCGATGGTCTTATTGAATTTGCTTTCTTCCTGCTTTAACACATTGAAGATAAATTCCTTCTTCTCCTCCAGCTCCGGATAACCGTCTTTGGAACCTTCAATGACGGTTCCAGCCAAATTGGCCAAGAACATATCTTTTATGCCGAGTTTTCTACCCTGGCGCGCCGCCCGGCGGATAATCCGGCGCAGCACATAACCCCTGCCTTCATTAGAGGGCATAATACCGTCCGAAATCATAAAAGTGGCAGAACGAATATGATCCGTAATAATGCGGATAGAAACATCTGTGTCGTAATCCTTCTTATACTCCACACCCGCAATCTCACACACTCTGGTGCGCAGGGCAAATACCGTGTCCACATCAAAAATGGAATCCACATCCTGCACCACAGAAGCCAATCTCTCAAGACCCATGCCGGTGTCAATATTTTTTTGCACAAGCTCCGTATAATTGCCCTTGCCGTCATTGTCGAACTGGGTAAACACATTGTTCCAGATTTCCATATAACGGTCGCAGTCACAGCCTACGGTACAGCCAGGCTTGCCGCATCCGTATTTCTCACCCCGGTCGTAATAGATTTCCGAGCAGGGCCCGCAGGGCCCAGAACCATGCTCCCAGAAATTATCTTCCTTGCCAAAGCGGAAAATCCGCTCCGGCGCGATACCAATCTCCTTATTCCAGATCTCAAAGGCTTCCTCATCGTTTTCATAAATAGACGGATAAAGCCTGTCCTCCGGAAGTCCGACCACTTTGGTCAAAAACTCCCAGCTCCACGCAATTGCCTCGTGTTTAAAATAATCGCCAAAAGAGAAATTACCCAGCATTTCAAAAAAAGTGCCATGTCTCGCTGTCTTGCCTACATTCTCCAGATCTCCTGTCCGAATACACTTCTGGCAAGTGGTAACACGCCTTTTTGGCGGAATTTCCTGCCCCGTAAAATAAGGTTTTAGCGGGGCCATGCCGGAATTGATCAAAAGCAGGCTGTTATCATTATGAGGCACCAGCGAAAAGCTTTTCATCTTCAAATGCTCCTTGCTCTCAAAAAAGTCAAGAAACATTCTCCGCAGTTCATTAACACCATAAGGTTTCATCGTATCTATTCATCCTTCCTTAGTTTTCGAATATAGCCGAGTCCGCGAAGCGGATCTCGAAAAGATAATTCCGAAGGAATTTTCTTCGTTTCAAAAAGTAAATTTATCCGCAAAATAAGCGTCCAGCTCTCCTATCGCAATCCGCTCCTGCTCCATGGAATCACGGAAACGCACTGTCACACAGCCATCCGTTTCAGAATCGAAATCGTATGTAACGCAAAACGGCGTTCCGATCTCATCCTGCCTGCGGTATCTCTTACCAATATTGCCTCTGTCATCAAATTCACAGTTATATTTCTTGGAAAGCTGTGCAAAAATCTTCTCCGCGCCCTCATTCAGCTTTTTTGAGAGGGGCAGCACGCCGATTTTAACAGGAGCAAGGGCCGGATGAAAGTGCAGCACGGTACGCACATCTCCCTCGCCGATCTCCTCCTCATCATAAGCGCCGCAGAGTACAGCAAGGAACAGCCTCTCTACACCGAGAGACGGCTCAATAACATAGGGAATATATTTCTCATTTTTCGAATCATCAAAGTAAGTTAAATCCTCGCCGGAAGTATTCTGATGCTGGGTCAGGTCATAGTCCGTCCTGTCAGCAATCCCCCAAAGCTCGCCCCACCCAAAGGGGAACAGGAACTCAATATCTGTAGTTGCCTTCGAGTAGAAGGAAAGCTCCTCCGGATCGTGGTCGCGGACTCTCATCTCCTCCTCTTTCATACCAAGGCTCTTTAAGAAATCAATGCAATACTTTTTCCAGTACGCAAACCACTCAAGATCCGTGTCTGGTTCGCAGAAAAACTCCATCTCCATCTGTTCGAATTCTCTCACACGGAAAATAAAATTGCCCGGCGTGATTTCGTTTCGGAAAGATTTACCCACCTGGCAGATGCCAAAAGGAATTTTTTTTCGGGAAGTGCGCTGTACATTCTTAAAGTTTACAAAAATACCCTGCGCTGTCTCCGGCCGCAGATACACAGTATTTTTGGCATCTTCGGTAACACCCTGGAAAGTTTTGAACATCAGGTTGAACTGTCTGATATCAGTAAAGTTATGCTTACCGCAAGTAGGGCAGGGAATATTGTGTTCTTCAATAAAGTCCTTCATCTGCTGCTGACTCCAGCCGTCCACGGAAGATTCCAAAGTCATGCCGTTCTCCGCCACATAATCTTCAATGATTTTATCTGCCCGAAATCTTTCATGACACTCCTTACAGTCCATGAGCGGATCAGAAAAACTGCCTAGATGACCGCTGGCTACCCATGTCTGCGGATTCATCAGAATCGCACAGTCCACACCTACATTGTAAGGGCTCTCCATAACGAACTTCTGCCACCATGCCTTTTTAATATTATTTTTCAGCTCCACTCCCAGATTGCCGAAATCCCATGTATTCGCAAGGCCCCCATAAATCTCAGAGCCGGGATAAACAAATCCTCTCGCCTTGGATAACGCAACAATCTTTTCCATTGTCTTTTCCATCTTGCCGATTTCCTCCTTAATCTATTCAACTCTGTACAGAGAATGCCGTTTTTCAAGCATTCTCTCACGCGAAACTTAGTACTTCTAAGTCAGCTATGCTGACTTAGAAGTACTTTTCGCGTTGTTACTCGTAAATGATATAAGAGAACGCAAAGGTTCCCTCTTCTTCCTGATTGCTGATCTTCACACCTTTTTTACCAACAAAAGTAAGCTCCTGTCCACTGTGAGCACTCTGATTAATATACGCAACTTTTCCAGGCAGATTGACAAGCATCTCCTCCCCGCTCTTTGTCTCCAGAACAACCAGCTTCATTTTATCCCAGTCTTCTATATAACCTACTTCCGCGGCTTTTCCTTCCGGCGAGACAAGAGGGACAGCTTCCATCTCATATCCTGCATCTGCCGCACCCGCCAGTGTTCCAGCATATAATGCTCTGTGATTAAACTCGCTGTAATCCTCCGGCGACGCATATTTGAAATCCAGTACAAGACTGCCGTCTTTCTCCTCTACCGCTTCCAGCGATATCTTTTCCCCATTTTCCGCGCAGTACTCCTCCACGCGTCCCGTGGCAAAATTCTCCAAATCGGACATATCGATCTGATAATAATTTTGGTCTGCTTTACCGACAATTCGATGTGTGATCTCTCCTTCCTTGCCGAAAGACAGAGAATTCATTTCCGCCGCCTGGCCCTGCCCGCATCCGGCAAACCCAAGAACCAGTACTGACAATGCCAGTGTTACCGCTACCCTTCGCATATATTTTCCCCTCTATATAACTTCTACTCGCCGTGGCCGTTCTTCAATCAAACAGGATATATCGTCCTACACCGGACGTTAACCCAATTGCTTGCAGCCATTACATACATTCGAAAGCACCCCTTCGTCTGTCTGTACTGACAGGAGGCCGCACGGCTCAATTACATTTCATTATATTAAAGATGATCGACAATTTCAAGACTTTTAAACGAGTGATCCACATATCGGACCCGATAGTCGTCCGCGATGGATTTTAGCTCTGCCATTACCTTTGGCGTCACAGTGAACGTGTATAACTTTTCGATCGGTGAAGCTGTGATATAAGAGACCGCATAACGGGTGGATTCCTCCCACTTTCCCTCAGTAGGCATCCCTGGGAACTCCCCGTTTATCACCATGGCCTTCATCTCAAATATGTACCGCACCAGCACATTGCAAAGTCCCTCGTGCATCAGCGCACGCAGGGACTGATAGAGAAGTTTTAACATTTCCTTCTCGTCATTATTTTCTCTTGTGTAATAATCCGCGACCTCCAGAAAGTACATACCGAAGAACGCGCCCTCATAATCCCCCCGAAGACCCTCAAAATAATTTTCAACATCCGCCTCCATCACATTGTAAGAGGTTCTCCCTTCATACAGTTTAAATATTCCAAAGCAAAAAGGATTCGTCGCCGCTAAAAGCATACTGTTTGGTTTTCTCGCGCCTCTGGCAAAGGCCGATATCTTTCCTCTCTCCTTCGTTAAAAACACCACTCGTTTGTCATAGTCGTTCATCGGTTCAGCCTTTAAAACCATTCCCGTAATCTCTGTTATCCCCTGCATGAGAATACTCCTTTAACTGTTCGGCCTCTCTTCGCTCCTCTTGTCTTTCCGCATTTTTATAGGCCAGGAAGTCATCGATCTTTCCTGTCGCCATAAATTGCTCCCAGTAATTTAATTCCTTCATCTTCTTCCCCATTCCTTTGTGTTAGTTGTCCACAAGAAATAGGGTTCGCAGATTGCCCTTTTTCTATTCTTTCTCTTCAGGATTGTAACCGAAATTTTTCAGCAGATAATCACTGTCCCGCCAGTCCTTTTTCACCCGGACCCAGAGCTTCAAATTCACTTGCTTTTCCACCAACTCTTCAATATCCCGTCTGGCAAGAGAACCTATTTTTTTAAGCATAGCTCCCTGCTTTCCGATGATGATTCCTTTGTGGGACTCTCTCTCGCAGACAATAACAGCCTCTATATCCACGAGTCTTTTTTTATACTTCATCTGCTCGATTGTGACAGCTATTCCATGAGGAATCTCCTCCTCCAGACATCTAAGCGCTTTCTCCCTGATCAGCTCCGCCACAATCTGCCGCACAGGCTGATCTGTCACGGTATCTTCGTCAAAGAATGGAGCGCCGCAGGGAAGATACTTCATAATACAGTCAATCAATATCTGCAGTCCGTCTAACTTCAGTGCAGACACTGGAACAATTTCCGCAAAGTCAAGCTCTTTCCTGTAAGCATCAATATATGTTAAAATCAATTCTTTCTTTACCATATCTATCTTGTTGATAACTAAAATAACAGGTGTTTTAGTTTTTTTCAACTCCTCGATGATATGCCGCTCACCCGCACCTATATAATCTGTGGGCTCCACCAGCCACAGGATCACGTCCACCTCAGACAACGTACTCTCTGCCGCACTCACCATATAATCTCCCAATTTATTCTTTGCCTTATGAATGCCCGGTGTATCCAGAAATACGATTTGTCCTGCCTCATTGGTGTATACCGTCCTGATCCGGTTTCTGGTTGTCTGGGGCTTTTTTGATGTGATGGCAATCTTCTGGCCGATCAGTGCGTTCATCAGTGTCGATTTCCCTACATTCGGCCTGCCGATCAAAGCGGCAAAACCAGACTTAAAGGGCGTGCCGCCCTGGTCTTCGTTTTGAATATCATTTTTGATAACATCTGTCATTTTATTTACCTTGTTCTCTTTCTTTCCCGGTTCTCTTACTTGTCTGTTTCCTGCTCTGAGTCCTCTGCCTGCATTTTTGTTGCCTTTTCCTGTCCATATCTTATCGTAACGGGCGATCTGAACTGCACTCTCCTCTGCGCAGGCTCCAAACCTTTCTCTTTTCGTACCGCTTCACGCCTTTTGGCACGCTTTTTCCATAGCCTGTAGATGATGCGGAGTACAACCACCGCCACAGCGGCGATGACAAGCCAGAGAATCATATAGGGGATATCAATCACAAAGCGAATGGCAAAATCTCGAATACCATAACCGATATTCTCCAGGCTTTTCATAAAGCCGCTCTGAATCCTCTGTGCCACAGAGGCGTCCTCGGAAGGCGAATACTTCCGTACCTCCTCAATCGTAAGATATACAGTACTGTAGTCAATCTGATTGTCATAGGTGCGGAGCTGGGACTCCATACTCTCAAGCTGATAACGCACCTCCGAGAGCCTCCCCTCGATAGCGATGATATCCTCCACACTCTCTGCCTGCTCCATCAGTGAAAGAAGCCGTTCCTGCTCCGTGAGAAGCGCCTTCTTGTGGCTCTCCAAATCTACATACTGCAGGGTTACATCCTCTACACTCTCAGACCTGCTGGTCACATTCGTCTGCTCGCCGACCTGTGCAAGAAAGCCATCCAGCTTCTCCTTTGGCACACGGGCAGTCAGATTAGCGCAGCGCTGCTTTACCATCTGCTCTCCCACATAATAGCTGTTTACATCGTAAACGGAAATACTTTCTATGTAGCCGCCCAGCGTTTCCACCTGCTTTTGCAGGCCCGGCACCAGCACATCGAACTGCTCTGTCTCTGCTGATATATTCACGGTCTTAATCAGCTTACGCTCTGTGGCTGCTTCCGCCTCTGTCACCGTTCCCTGTTCGTACCCCTCATCTACAACTTCCTCCGCAGCAGCCGCCTCAGCATATTCATACCCCGTCGCTTTCGCCAAATCATAGGATGCACCCGCATCGTAGGCGGCGCTCTCATTGACGATTTCCTCTGTGACGGCGGGAGCCCCCGCCGCCGTGTCATAAGAAGCAAAGTTCGATCTGCCGCAGGCAGATATAACACCCGCTATTAATACAGCTGCCAAAAAACTTCTTATCCTGTTTTTCTTTCTTCCGTTCATACTCTTCTCCTCCCTTTCTTCGAACGCCTTCTGTCTAACATACCTTTCAGGATAAGAAAAAGTTGCATTGATCATTCATCATTTTTAACGGATCAAATATTCCACCGCACCGAACAACTCTTTCTGACTCTGTATCTTCTCCTCATTTCCCACCACACACAGACAGCCGTCCTCCATAAAGGCACGAATGTGGCCAGCCAGACTCCGAATTGTCTCTGCATCCGCGGCAAGTAGTTCGTCCCGTTCTTTTTGCACACATGCAAAGTCAAAACCCGTCATGTAACCAGCCAGTGAATAGGTTCCCCTCGCAGCGGGGGTGAGCGGCATATCAAGCGCGCTGACAGCACCGATGATATACTGGGTCATAGTGCGCTCATCAGCCTCGAAATGTGACACGTAATCCGCCGCTTTCTCGTATACCTCAATGGTCTTCTCCAAATTGGGATCCCGGTAAGAGACAAAATAACTCTCCCCAGTCTTTCCAAACTGACACATACAGCCATACGCACCGCCTTTGACACGCACCTGGGTCCAGAGGTAATCATAGCTCATCACCACCTTGAGAACCCGCAGCGCCCCCGTATAGGAAAGCCCTTTTTTCGCATAGTTACCCGCCCGACAGACATATTGTATCTGGGCTGAACTCATCAGTCCCTCATTCTTTTTGACAGGCTGCGGATCGTAGGGACTGCTGTCCACTGGATCACGGTACAGCTTCTCCTTCAAACCATCAATAAGCTCTTCTATTCCCGCAAGGCCGCCTTGTTCTGCCGTGTAATCCACCATCAGATTCTCCGGTCGGAATATGCAGTGCACCAATCGTTCCATATTCTCGCGAAGCTCTTCCTTTTTTCCTTCAAAGTCTTTCTCAAGTTCTTCCAGAAGGCGGTAGAAAGCGAGTCCATTCACCTGATCCATCAGGTAAGCCTGTTTCGACAGGTATGCAAGCGCCTGTCCTGCCGCCAGAGAATGCCCTGCTGACATCATCTGCGCCTGCTTGTCAGAACGGTTCTCCGCCACCAGTTCCAGCAGGCGCTTTGCGTCCGTATAGACTGACTCAGTCAGTATCTCACCTGCCAGGGAAAAAGCCTCCGGAAGCTTTTCGTATAGGGTTTTCACTTTTAAGTCAAAGGTCAGCTTATATTTTGACAGATCATCTGCATTCGTGTAGACGTTCACCGCTGGCGCGATACCTCCCGTCTGCAGATTGATTTCATTGTAAAGTTCACTGTATGTGCGCTTCTCAGTATCCACCAGCCCAATCATCACTTGCAGCAGACCGACATAAGGGAACAGCTCCTCCGGTACCTTTTCCAAATCAAACAGAAAGCGCAGATAACCGATCCCATTTGTAAATATATCGTGGTACAAAAGTGTCGTGTCTCCCGCTTTTCGCTCTTCATTGCAGTAAGGGCGCGCTTCTTTCCCGATATCTTTTCTCTCAAGAAGAGGAATCTTAGCCAAATCCTCCGGACTGTCAGGTGCATCCTGGTAATCCGAAAGCGCCGCTGTCTCCTCCACAATCCTCGCAATTTCCTCCTGACTCATGGCCGCCTTCTTCGCCGCAAGACGCTTTGCCAATGCCCTCTCTTTCTTTCCCGTAAGCCCCTTCACCGGGCGCACCACCACAATGCTCTTGTGTGTATTTTCCAGCAGAAGAGATTTTAACAGTTCTTCATAGTATGCGGTCTCCACCTTTTTTTTCAGTTCCGCATAGGCCTCACCCAGCTCTAAGTAATCAAAAGGTTTCTCATCATCATAAAGCCAAGTCTCAAACATCTGCAGTCCGTACATTAAACCCTTCGGATAAGAACCGTAATCCGCCTCACGGTACTTAAATTCATCATGGTTGAGAGCGGCCTTTAACGCTTTTTTCTCCACTCCATCCTTAGACAACATCTCAAACGTCTCTTCGATGGTTTGTATAAATTTCTCCTTCTGAGAGACCTCCGCATTCTTCGCCACAATAGAAAAATAAGGCTGTTTCACATCCGCCTCATAAAAGCTGCTGATATCCGTTCCAATTCCAGCATCCAGAAGCGCTTTGCGCACAGGTGCCCCCGGCGCTCCCACAATCGCATCTGTCAGCGCCTGAAGTCCCACACACAGCTTGCAGTCCAAATTTTCCCCCAGTGAAACATTATAAGAAAGATAAGTGCTTCCTTCCTCCGATTCGCTCTCCATAATCGGATACTCCTTCTCAACGATTACTCTCTTTTCAAAGGGCGGTTCCGATAAAAGCGTTGAATCCACGGAAAGAGCCTCATATTTTGACAGATATTCCCTGTCAAGAAAAATAAGCCTCTCTTCCATATCCATATCCCCGTAGAGATAGATATAGCTGTTGGAAGGATGATAATATTTCTGATGAAAAGCAAGAAAATCTTCGTAAGTAAGATCCGGAATGACGTCCGGATCTCCCCCTGACTCCACCGCATAGGAAGTATGTGGATAAAGAGAGTTCATAATTTCCCTGTAAAGCACGTCATCCGGGGAAGAGAATGCACCCTTCATCTCATTATAGACGACACCATTGATGGTCAACTCATCCGTCTCGCTCTCCAGCTCATAATGCCATCCCTCCTGTTTGAAAATCTTCTCTTCACGGTAGATATTCGGGTGGAATACCGCATCCAAATAGACGTCCATAAGATTCCGGAAATCCTTGTCATTACAGCTCGCCACCGGATAGACTGTCTTGTCAGGATATGTCATGGCATTCAAGAAGGTATTAAGAGATCCTTTCGCCAGCTCAATAAACGGATCTTTGACAGGATATTTTAAAGACCCGCACAATACTGTATGTTCAATGATATGCGCCACGCCGGTGCTGTCCTTCGGCGGCGTGCGAAAACCGATATAAAACACTTTGTTTTCGTCGTCATTTTCAAGAAGCGCCACCCGCGCCCCCGTTTTGTTATGTCTCAAAAGCCAGCCGTCCGATTTCAATTCTTCAATGTGCTGTTTTGAAATGACGGTGTATGCCTTTACATTTTCTAAATTCATGGATGCTCCTCTCTCTATTTCGCGTCGTTTATTAATTACAATTTCTTCTCGCATTAGTATACCACCCTCTGGGAAATTTATCTACTCAGCTACTCAGCTTTATCCCAATTTTTCCGCGCTGTCTACAAAAAGAACGGTCCTCCCGCTTTTCATGTCTCACAAGAAAACTCCGACTTCCACGCGCTCTTTCCCCTTCCGGCTCACACCTGTCTGTCCATAAAAAATAAATTTCCCATAACCGCGCACGGTGACAGCATCCTCCTCCTTCAATTGGCAGGAGAGATTCTGCGTCTGTATGCCATTTATAAAAATACGGCCGTTATTAAATAAATTCCTGCTCTCCTCCCTGGAAAGGTTGTAAACCTTGGAGATCACCCCGTCTGCCCTCGGAGAAGCTACCGTCACCGAAACCCTTTTGGGCTCTGCGCTTTCCAGGGTAACCTCACCCTCCACCCGACTACAGGCGACATTGGTATGTCTTACCCTGTCCAGATTTTCCACAATATAGTCCGCAATATTTTCATGGCAGAAAAGCAGCGCCCCCTTCTCCTGTGTCGCCTTTACATCTGACACAAAAATATCTCCCACCACGTCCCTTTCGATCCCCAGATTCATAATCGCGCCGAGGAAATCTCTATGAGTAAGACTTTCCGCAAATTTAGGCGTCTGCGGAACAATCTTTAAAGCGGTGATCGGATAGGCCTCCTCATAACCCGGATCACCAAAGCGGATGATCTTCCGCTCGCACAAAGGTGCCCCGCCTTCCATTCTGACCCCTGCATAGGACACCTCGCGCTCCACAGCATAGTATGCCTGCTGCTCAGCCAATCCAAGAAATGGCGTATAGGTGTATATATTACGGCTGTAAGCTTTATCGGCCAGCTCAATCAGTCTGTTCTTTAACTGCTGCAGGTCTTTTTCATCCATAACAGTTCTCTATCCCCTCCATATTTGCAAATCCTTTCCCACTCTGGGCAGCTTCTTCCATGGCTCGAAAAATCCATTAACGCTCAACTCCATGCGGATATTATACCCGGATTTACAATAATTTCAAGTGTGATCTTATTCTGCAAAAAAACATTTGACAATCAGCAGCAAAAGTATTATTGTTGAATAAATTAAAACAGAAGCACATATCACAAACCTTTGAGAAAGAGTAGTACGTATAGGTCACCCATTACAGAGAGCTGCCGGTTGGTGGAAGGCAGCATGGCGCTTGTACCGAATGGGCTTTCGAGGCCGGGCTGAAATGCCTAAGCAGCAGAGTAGCTCCCGGCGGGAACCGCACCCGTTACCAAGGCGGCATATATGATTGTATATGGAATAAGTGGATCGGGAGTACGTTTCCCGTTCAATTTGAGTGGTACCGCGATAATAATCTCAGTTTATTACCGTCTCAGGCAATTTTGCTTGGGACGGTTTTTTTATGCGCAGGGGAAGATGAAGCTTCCCTGCCTAATTTTTCAATTAAAGGAGGAATTTATTATGAAAAAGAAACTATCGACACTACTACTGGCAGGTATGGTTCTCACAACTGCCCTCTCAGGCTGCGGCTCTAATGCTTCTGAAAGTGCCGGCTCATCCTCTCCCGCGGATGCATCTTCCGGAGCCGCAGGCAGCGATTCCGCACTCGGAGCCACTTACAAGGTGGGCATCGTACAGTATGTAGATGACGCTTCTCTCAATCAAATTGTAGCCGCCGTTCAGACAGAACTTGACAAAAAGGGCGCAGAACTCTCTGTCACCTTCGACTACAAGGATTATACCTACAACGGACAGGCGGACTCCACCACCATGAATCAGATCGCTGCAGACCTGATTGCCTCCGAGGTGGATCTCATCATCCCTGTTGCGACACCCACCGCCATGGTAATGCAGAATGCCACAGCGGAAAATAAACGCACAGATGGCAGCCTGATCCCTGTGGTCTTTTCTGCGGTATCTGATCCTGTTGGCGCGGGGCTTGTATCCTCCATGGATACGCCGGGTTCCAATATCACAGGCACCTCGGACGCCCTGAACACCACAGCCATCTTTGACTTAATCCTTGCCGCTGATCCTGATCTCCAAACCATTGGTCTTCTCTATGACAAAAGCCAGGACTCCTCCACAGCGGCCATCGCTGCCGCCAAATCTTACTGTGAAGAAAAAGGCATCTCTGTGGTGGAAAAGACCGGCACTAACAACGGCGAGATCTCCCTGGCAGCGGACGCTCTGATTGCTTCCGGCGCTGAAGCAGTCTTCACGCCCACCGACAACAATGTGATGACAGCGGAACTTGCCATCTATGAAAAATTCATCGACGCCAAAGTTCCCCACTACGGCGGTGCTGACTCCTTCGCCCTAAATGGTGCCTTCCTCGGATACGGCGTCAACTATGTAGAGCTTGGCACCGCGACCGCCGACATGGCAGCGGATATTCTTGTAAACGGCAAAGATCCCGCCGACATGGCTGTACAAACCATGGACAACGGCATCGCCACCGTCAATACCGAAACTGCCGAAGCTATCGGCCTTGATTACCATATGTTTGCTGATAAATGCGACAGCCTGGTGGAGATCCAGACTGCGGAAGAATTTGAGTAAAAGAGGTATCCCATGAGTTCATTATTCACACTGTCTATCTTACAGAGCGCACTGGAACTGGGCTGCATCTATTCTCTAGTGGCTCTGGCACTGTTTCTCTCTTTCAGTATCTTAAATATTGCAGATCTGTCCACCGACGGCTGTTTCACCTTAGGCTGTGCGGTGGGCGCCATGGTGACACTGTCCGGCCATCCGTATTTAGCCCTCATCGCCGCTGTAGGCGCCGGAATCTGTTCCGGTTTTATCACCGCCTTTCTGCAGACCAGGATGGGGGTTCCCTCCATTCTGGCCGGTATTATCGTAAACACCGGCCTCTACACAATCAATATCGCCGTGATGGGCTTTTCATCTAATGTCAACCTCTTTGCCTGCGATACCGTATTCAGTCTGGCAAAAGATAAGCTGCCCTTCTCCTGGTATGAATCATGGTATAAACTTCTGATTGTTCTAGCTGTCGTCCTTGCGATTGGTGTCTTTCTCGCCTGGTTTTTGAACACCCGGCTGGGACTTTCCATCCGTGCAACCGGAGACAATGAGCATATGGTAAGAGCTTCCAGCATCAACCCGCTGTTTATGATTACTGTTGGGCTGTGCCTCGCAAATGCTCTCACTGCGCTCTCCGGCGCCATCCTTGGACAATATCAGAAATCCTGCGATATCAATCTGGGCACCGGCATGGTGACCATAGCTCTTGCAAGCCTCATCATCGGAGAGTCTCTGGTCGGAAAAGGAAGTATCTTAAAAAAGGTGGCCGGTGTGGTACTGGGAAGCTGCCTTTACCGCATTATCGTAGCGTTGGCACTCCGCATGAATGTACCTGCAGAAGCGCTCAAACTGGTCTCTGCTATTATAGTGGCAGTCGCTATTTCCTTCCCCTATCTGAAGGAAAAATATACCTTTTTTAGAAAACGGCAAAACAACAGGGCACTCTTCAGGAAGGAGGACGGTACACATGTTAGTCATTGAATCTGTCTCAAAAACCTTTCATCCCGGCACCGTCAATGAAAAAAGGGCGCTGGATCAGATAAATTTGACCCTTGCAGACGGTGATTTCGCTGTCATTGTTGGAAGCAACGGCGCCGGAAAGTCTACACTCTTTAACGCCATCACAGGAGGGTTTTTTGTGGACGAGGGGCGAATTATACTGGGCGGCGAAGACATCACTTACAGCAAAGAACATGTGCGCAGCAAGGTAATCGGCCACCTATTTCAGGATCCGCTAAAAGGGACAGCTCCCCATATGACAATCGAAGAAAATATGGCTCTGGCCTATCTGCGGGCCTCCACCAGCAGGCATGCCTATTTCAGCCGTATCAGCACAAGTGAAAAGAGAAAGTTCAGAGAACAGTTGTCCCTTTTGGATATGGGGCTGGAAGACCGCATGAAACAGCCAGTGGGCCTTCTCTCTGGAGGACAAAGGCAGGCCCTCACACTGTTGATGGCCACCATGGTGACACCACGCATTTTGCTCCTCGACGAACACACTGCCGCCTTGGATCCCGCCACAGCAGATAAGGTGCTCTCTCTCACAGAGAAAATGATTGCCGAACGCCATATTACCTGTCTGATGATCACCCACAATATGCACCAGGCACTCACTCTGGGGAACCAGACAATTATGATGGACAGCGGCCGCATTGTATTTCATGCAGCTGGTAATGAAAGAAACAATCTCACGATTGACAATCTGCTTTCCCAGTTTAGGCTGCGTGCTGGAAAACAACTCAATGACGACAAAATTTTGCTGTCCAAATAAAAAAGTACAGGACGTGCATCATTATGCCGTCCTGTACTTTTTAAAGAACAGGTGAAGAATCCTCATTCTTCGCCCGCCCAGTGTAAAAGGGGAATTTTACAAAAGATATTCTAACAAAAAATATTGTCATAATCAAGCACTAATTGAAAAAAAATGCGAAAAATAAGGTGTCTGCCGTCGTGTAAGTTATCGCGCAGTTTTCTAAAATACCCGTTATACACTGAAAGTCATCAATCCCAGCTTTGAGAGTGCCAGTTCCTGTATTACCACTCCCTTTGCCTTTTTCTGTGCAAGATTCATACTAGCAAATGCACCAAGGGGCATAACCTTTGTTGCATACCCTGTCTTTTTCTTCCCGAAAAGCGGCCTTTTCTCCTCCAAAATGCAGATTTTTACCTTCGCCTTTAGCTGCTCGTAAGTGCGAAAGGAAAACTGCTCTCGTGTCATGTAGTAAAAGTGGCTTTCCAGCGTAGTATCCGGTTCTGTATCCTTAAAAATATAATGCTCTACAATACTCTTGTATTTGAAATTTACCATTTCATCCTGCAAAATTTCCGCATAACTCAGCTTCGCTCCCAGATAAATAGAACCCGTATCCTGCATAAAATATTTGTAATCTCTGTTTTCCTGCTCCATTGATTTCCCTTCCGCGACCAATATTAATGAAAATTATTTCTAAAGGATTTTACTTCGCATCAATGGCTTCTATTTTACCGCCGCTTATACGTACCGCATCCTCGATAGTCCTTTTCGACATGCCAGATTCCTGTGACAACTCCTCCACCGTCACCTTCCTGCGAAGCTCCTCCTGCAGGGCACCCGCCGCATCTGCCACCTTGTTCACCTTGTCAGCAATCTTCTGGTCAGACTTTTCTGTCTCCGCATTTGCAGCAATACAATCCTCCATAGCATCCATCATCATTTTGCCCAGCATTCCCCGGGCTTCTTCAACATGTTCTAATGCCCCCAGCATATTGACACCGATAGTAAGAGCCACATTGCCCTCACCGATCAGATCCTCCAAACTAATCCCCTGTCCTGTATAAAGCTTTGCAATCTGAGGCACCTCAGGCAGGTATATTTCTATCAGCCTCTTTGCCGCGTCCGCATCCCCAGCCATAGCAGATAATGTGACAGCTTCTCTCTCCCCCTCGGATACCTCCGGCAGCTCTTTTATAGACTCAAGATAAGCATCCAGATAGTTTTTTTCATTATCCTCCAGATAGGCGTCCTCATCCGGCTGCTCATCCACACCAATTCTATTTTGCTGTAGATAAGCATATACCATGTCCATCTGTTCTACAGAAAATGAAAGCGGAGAAAAAGCCTCCTCCACTTCCACTTTGGTTATAAAGTTCCTGTTCTCTCTCGCCTTTTTCTTTACTTTTTCCAGAATTTGAGTAAACTGTATTTCCTGATCCATCTTTGACCCTTTTTGACCTTTTTGACCTTTTGCCTTCATTTTCTATTATCACTGTTTTTTAATTAGGCCGCTTAATATGCGTGTGCGTATAGAGATGCTCCTCACAGTATTCATAGTTCCCGTCACATTTAGAGCAAAAACGGAACTGCATCTGTGGACTGTCCACCTCTGTCCTGCCGCAAATAGCGCATTTGTGCTTAGTAATCCCCGTGTTTCTTCGCACATCCCGCTTAAACTCCTGTCTCCTGTGTATCTGTTTTGGATTCAAATGCATCATATTCCTTGAAGTCAGGAAAAACACGATAAAATTGAGCAGCGATGCGCCGATGGCAAACTTTCCGTAGACACTGGTGGAAAGAAATTGAAAAGCAAGCATCACCGCATAGATAATTCCCAGCCATTTCACCCGAATCGGTATGATAAACATAAGCAGAACCTGGGCGTCTGGGAAGGTCGCCGCATAGGCAAGGAAAATTGACATATTGATATAATAAGTGCTAAACACCATCGCAATGACAGTGAAATACTCATTGGGCGTATTAACTGTCAAAACGCTGCCCATCAACTCAATCTGCGGTTTAAAGAGATAACAGTACCCCATCAGCAGGAAACTGCCCGCTATGGTAAAAAGCATGCCTTGAAACAGATATACGTTATACCGATAAGTGCCCCAGGTGTGTTCCAGCGAGGTGCCCAGGGAACAGTAAAAATATAACATAAGTAATGTAAAGAAAAGTCCACCACTGCTTGGCGGAATCAAAATCCACGTCACCAGCCGCCAAATCTGCCCATGCAAAATGGCATAAGGATTCAGGGTCAGATACGACAAAATCAATCCGCCCCCGCCTGCCAATTGCAGCACATAACCCACCGCATAGCACATAACCAACACAAAAGAAAGATTTCTGATGGCATATTTGCCAAATTTACGTTCAAAAGGACTCATGGCACACTCTCCCATAAAAATATATAATAGAATCCTTAATTAGAATTCTATTATCAAAATGCTATTATATAATATAGCATCCTTCTTTTTAAAAGTAAACGGCGAACCCTAAAAAACGCTCTGTCATAAAAGATTTAATAATTTGCTTCCGAAATCTTCATCCATTTCTAAGAATTGGACAATTGCTTTTTAGAAAACTGTGTCGTATAATGACAAGGTATGCCGAAAAACACATTTTAATAAGTAAAAAGTAATGAAAATGAAGGAGTGAACGAGAAATGAGTAATATGCAATATACCCTTGGCATTGACATTGGTTCCACCACTGTCAAGATTGCCCTTCTGGATGACAGGCATCAGATACTCTTTTCCGACTACCAAAGACATTTTGCCAATATCAGGGAGACCCTTGCGGGTCTTCTTTCACAGGCTTATCAAAAACTGGGAAATCTCACGGTTTACCCCATGATCACAGGCTCCGGCGGGCTCACATTAGCCAACCATCTTGAAATTCCCTTTGTCCAGGAAGTGATCGCCGTATCCACCTCGCTGCAAACCTTTGCACCCGTCACGGACGTGGCCATTGAACTGGGCGGTGAGGACGCCAAGATCATCTATTTTGAAGGCGGAAACGTGGAACAGCGTATGAACGGCATCTGCGCCGGCGGTACTGGTTCCTTTATTGACCAAATGGCATCCCTCCTGCAGACAGACGCCGCAGGGCTTAATGAGTATGCAAAAAATTACCACTCTCTTTATACCATAGCAGCCCGCTGCGGTGTATTCGCAAAATCCGATATTCAGCCCCTTATCAATGATGGAGCCACCAAAGAGGATCTCTCCGCCTCCATCTTTCAAGCTGTGGTGAATCAGACCATCAGCGGTCTGGCCTGTGGCAAACCGATACGCGGACATGTTGCCTTTTTGGGCGGCCCGCTGCACTTTTTATCAGAGTTAAAGCAGTCCTTTATCCGAACGCTCAAACTGGATGACAACCACATTATCGATACGGAAAACTCTCATCTCTTTGCGGCTATTGGTTCCGCTTTAAATGCGAGGGAATCCGTTTTTTATACTCTGGAAGAGTTGTCACAGAAGCTCTCCTCCGATATCAAAATGGAGTTTGAGGTAGAGCGCATGGAGCCCCTTTTTGCCGCCCAGGCGGACTACGACGCCTTTCTAACACGCCACAACGCCCACCATGTGGCAACTGGAGATCTGGCCTCCTATCAGGGAAACTGTTTTCTAGGAATTGACGCCGGCTCTACCACCACAAAGGTTGCTCTTGTGGGAGAGGACGGTTCTCTCCTCTATTCTTTCTACAGCAGTAACGGCGCTAGTCCCTTGACTACTGCCATTCGCTCTCTAAAGGAGATTTACACACTTCTGCCAAAAGGTGTGCGCATCGCCCGTTCCTGCTCTACCGGTTACGGCGAAGCGCTGATGAAGGCCGCCTTTCTTTTGGATGACGGCGAGGTAGAAACGATAGCCCACTACAATGCCGCCGCCTTTTTTGATCCGGCCGTGGACTGCATTTTGGATATCGGCGGACAGGATATGAAATGTATCAAAATCAAAAATGGCGCTGTGGACAGCGTACAGCTGAACGAAGCCTGTTCCTCCGGCTGCGGCTCCTTCATAGAAACTTTCGCCAAATCCTTGAACTATGGCGTGGAAGATTTTGCAAGAGCCGCTCTCTTTGCAGAACACCCCATCGATCTTGGCACCCGCTGTACCGTGTTCATGAATTCTAAGGTGAAACAAGCACAGAAGGAGGGGGCTTCCGTTTCCGATATCTCCGCCGGTCTGGCCTATTCCGTCATCAAAAACGCCCTCTTCAAAGTAATCAAAGTCTCCGACGCATCGGAGCTTGGCAAGAATATTGTTGTGCAGGGCGGCACATTCTACAACGATGCAGTTCTCCGAAGTTTTGAAAAGATAGCTGACTGTGAGGCCATCCGTCCCGATATTGCCGGTATCATGGGCGCTTTCGGTGCTGCACTGATCGCCCGGGCAAACTATACGGACGGCTCCAAGACCACCATGTTGAACTTAGAACAAATTACCAGCCTTCAGTTTGAGACCAGCATGGCCAAATGCAAAGGCTGTACCAATAACTGCCGTCTCACCATCAATAAATTCACGGGAGGACGCCAATATATCTCCGGGAACCGCTGTGAAAGAGGACTCGGACGGGATAAAAGAGAAAACAGTGTCCCCAACCTCTTCGACTACAAGCTGAAACGGTACTTCTCTTATGAGCCCTTGCCTGCTGACGAGGCGAAGCGCGGCACTGTAGGTATTCCGAGAGTTTTAAATATGTATGAGAACTACCCTTTCTGGTTCACCTTCTTCACGAAGCTGGGCTTCCGGGTGATTCTCTCTCCCGTATCCAACCGGAAAATCTACGAGCTGGGCATCGAATCTATCCCCAGCGAATCGGAGTGCTATCCTGCAAAACTAGCCCACGGCCATGTATCATGGCTTATCAAGCAGAAGGTGGACTTTATTTTCTACCCAGCGCTCTTTTATGAGCGGGACGAATTTCACGAGGCAAATAATCACTACAACTGCCCTATCGTCACCTCCTACTCCGAAAATATCAAAAATAATGTGGAAGAGATCGGGCGCGGTGAGGTTCGTTTTCGCAACCCTTTCATGTCCTTTAAGAGTCTGCAGACCGTTACAGAAGCCCTCACGAGAGAATTTCAGGAGTTACCTGTAACATCTGTTATTAATGCTGTAGAAGCAGCATGGGAAGAACTTGCCGCGGCCAGACAGGATATGCGGAACAAAGGCGATGAAGTGCTCCGCTATATGGAAGAAAATCACAAGCGCGGTATCGTTCTGGCAGGACGCCCCTACCATATTGATCCGGAAATCAACCACGGTATACCGGAGCTGATTACCTCCTACGATATTGCAGTGCTTACCGAGGACTCCGTCTCTCATTTGGCGGCTCCTGAACGCCCACTGATCGTCTCTGATCAGTGGATGTACCACTCCAGGCTCTATGCCGCGGCAAGCTTTGTAAAAACCCGTGATGATCTGGATCTAATCCAGTTGAACTCCTTCGGCTGCGGCCTGGACGCTGTCACAACGGACCAGGTAAATGATATTCTCACCGGTTCAGGCAAAATTTATACCTGCTTGAAAATTGATGAAGTCAACAATCTGGGGGCGGCCAGAATCCGCATTCGCTCTCTGCTATCTGCTATCAGGGTCAAAGAGCAGCAGTCTGCAAAGCGTGAAATTCACTCAAGCGCCATCACGAAGGCAGCCTTCACCGAGCAGATGAGAAAAGATTATACCATTCTCTGTCCCCAAATGTCTCCTATCCATTTTGAGATTATGGAGGCTGCTTTCAATGCCTGTGGCTATCACTTCGAAGTACTCGGCAATGACAACAGACGAGCTGTAGATGTGGGCCTTAAATATGTAAATAATGACGCATGTTATCCTTCTTTGATGGTTGTTGGACAGATCATGGATGCCCTGCTCTCCGGCAAATACGACTTGGATAAAGTGGCTATCATTATGAGTCAAACAGGCGGTGGATGCCGTGCCACAAATTATGTAGGATTTATCAGACGTGCATTGGAGAAAGCAGGCATGAAACAAATTCCCGTTATCTCCTTAAACTTGGCCGGTATTGAGAGCAATCCTGGTTTCCATTTAAATGCAGACCTTCTCATACGGGCCGCCTACAGCGCTCTTTTCGGCGATATCTTTATGCGCTGTGTCTATCGCATGCGCCCTTACGAAAAAGAACCCGGGTCCGTAAATGCCCTGCACGCTGAGTGGGTAAAACGCTGTCAATCCTTTGTCTCAAAAAAGCACATGCGTTATTCTACTTTTCAGAAAATGTGCAGGCAAATTGTCCGGGACTTTGATGCGCTTCCCATCAATGAGACCCTAAAGAAACCTCGTGTGGGTATTGTTGGCGAAATTCTTGTAAAATTTGCTCCCGCCGCCAACAATCATCTGGTGGAACTGTTGGAATCAGAAGGGGCTGAAGCCGTAGTTCCTGATCTTTTAGACTTTATGCTCTATTGCTTTTACAACCAAATTTACAAGGCAGACTATCTGGGAACCTCAAAAAAAGCAGGCGTTATTTCTTATTTTGGTATCAAAGCGCTGGAAAAACTGCGTGCCCAAACTGCAAAAGAATTTGCCAAAAGCAAACATTTTAGCCCGCCTGTAAGCATATACACGCTGGTAGATTATGCAAAACCCATCGTAGATATCGGCAATCAGACAGGCGAGGGATGGTTTCTTACCGGAGAAATGGTGGAACTGATTCACAGCGGCGTAAACAATATCGTATGCACCCAGCCGTTCGGCTGCCTGCCAAACCATGTTGTGGGAAAAGGGGTAATCAAGGAACTGAGAAAGCGCTTTCCTCACTCCAATATCGTAGCAATCGACTACGATCCCGGTGCAAGTGAAGTTAACCAACTAAACCGCATCAAACTGATGCTCTCTACGGCTCAGAAAAATTTAAAATAATCTCATGCAATAAATCGAGCGCAATGTCTCAATTTTCTAAGAAAAAACCGGATGCAGGAAGTTCCGCATCCGGTTTTACTCTAGTATTTCAATAGAAGGTCTTGTCCACCTTTCGATTGATAAAACGAATCCTGTCCTTTATTTCCTCCTCAAGTTCCTGTATTGCATCCTCTGCACTCTCCTTCTGCAGCTGATTAACACAGAACACACAGGAGCCAAACGTATCGTTTGAAAAAAACCTTGGCTTTTCCCATTTTACAAAATAAGATACTCTGTGTTTCAATAAAACTTTTTCAATCTTTTCCTTGGTTTCTAAGTCCTTCACTTGGCACCATTCCAGTTCATTGTTTACCTTTACCTTTTGATATGCCGTCTCCATAATCCGTTCTTCCCCCTGTGTAAAAACATTTATGTAAACTAATTAGCATAGTCTATGTAAATTATAATCCAAAATATGTAATTATGCAATTCTTTTTCTATCATAATTACATAAATGATTTCACACTGAAACAGTCTCTCCGCACAAAAGCGGAACGCACCGCCTTTTATATGACGATGCGCTCTTCCCCCACACTTAAAATTCAATTGATTTATATTTCTTATTTAGCTTCGATGAATGCAAGATGAGTATTATCAGTAATCTCAACTACTACATGATCATCCGTAACCTCAGTGGGAACTGCAACCCAATTATCATCAGTAACATGCTGATAAACAGTAATTGCCTGATCAGCTTTCACGCCTGGAGCATAGAAAGTAACTTTAGCGGTACCATAGCCTACATGCGTATGCACGTTCGCAACGGTAAGCAGAGAACCCTTCCCTTCAGCTAAGGTCTTTGCTGCGTAAACTCTTTTAAGCTCAGGCTTTTTCAATTCAAAAGTAAGACCAGGAGCCTCTACGCCATCGAGAACTGCCCCTTTGCCAATAGCAAGATCCTGAACGTCCTCACCGTCCATATCCCAGATATCAACAACTGCGTTGTTCATGTGCTCGCCAATGGTCTTATCCTCGCTGATCGCAAGTACGGTCTCAGCTGGAATGCCAATATAGGAGCTATCCTCAAGATAAACTGCTACAGGTGCGCCAACTTCCTTGGCCATTACAGGTGTAGAAAAGATCATAGCTCCAGCCAATGTCAATGCAATTAATTTTTTCATCTCTAACTTCCTCCTTTAAAATTATGTTGTTTTGTCTGCCTTTAAGTGTGGTTGCTTAACCGGTAGATAAAATTCCACTTCTACCTTCTCTCAAATATTACTATATCATTTTCTCAAACAAGGGTCAATCGCTTGTCCTACTATGCATCAGTATGAATCTAATTTTCCTCAATATAATCGCGCACAAAAACAAAAGAGAACGCATCATTTTTACAATGTAATGCGCTCTCTGCCACACTTAAATTTAACTATTGTTTTATCGTTTATTTTTATCCGCTTCTGCTTTTTAGTCAGCCTTTACAGCTGCGTCAGCTTTCTCGTCAGCCTTTGCATCT
>DLAA01000121.1 GCA_002493835.1 Lachnospiraceae bacterium UBA7060
TTAAAGAGGATGTATAAAAAATAGGACATTGGGCGGCACGGATTCTTTCCGTGCCCGTTTCTTTTGGAGGGATGATTTCATGGGGAAGCACTTAACTAAAAATGATAGGATAAAGATGGAAACAATGCTTAATTCCGGCCATAAGGTAACGGAGATTGCGGCGTATTTGCACGTCCACAGAAGCACTATATACCGGGAAATGAAAAGGGGAGAATATACACATAGAAATAGTGACTATACCGAGGAAGTGAGGTATAGTAGCGATTTGGGGCAAAAGAACCATGATTGGAACGCCCAGGGAAAGGGGCGCAGCCTTAAAATTGGGAATGATATGCCTTTAGCTGAATACATAGAGAATAAAATCGTAAATGATAAATATAGCCCGGAAGCCGCATTGGCAGCAGTAGCCCAAAGTGGGATTGAGTTTAAGACCTCTATTAGCGTGAGGACTTTATACAGATATATAGACAATGGCATTTTCCTTAAATTAACCAATAAGGACCTGCCGATAAAGGGGAAGAGGAAAAAGCACAATAAGAAAGTAAAGGTGCAGAAAAGGGCATCCGCCGGGGAAAGCATAGAGAACCGCCCGGAGGAAGTAAAGGACCGGGGAACCTTTGGACATTGGGAAATGGACACGGTAAAGGGAAAGCAGGGCATTACAAAATCATGTATGCTTGTATTAACGGAGCGCAAGACCAGGGATGAAATCATCATTAAGATGCCGGACCAAAAGGCGGCAAGCGTAGTGGAAGCCCTGGACCGGCTAGAAAGGAAATGGGGGGATATGTTCCCTAAAGTCTTTAGAAGCATCACCGTGGATAATGGGGTGGAGTTTGCGGACTATGAGGGGTTAGAACGGTCCGTATTGCGTGATGGGGAAAAGCGGACCTTTCTTTTCTATTGTCATCCATATAGCAGTTGGGAGAGGGGCACAAACGAGAATAGTAACCGCCTTATCCGCCGTCACATACCAAAAGGGGAGGATTTCGAGGAAAAGCAGGATAAGGACATAGAGTATATAGAAACCTGGATAAACAACTACCCCAGGGGGATTTTGGGTTTTAAGACTTCCGCCCAACTCTTTGAAGAGGAAATCAAGAACCTAGCCTAAATTTTTTCAAAAAGTTGTTGCATAACTATTGACAAAATGCACCGATTATTTAACAGAGAAAAACTATTTGACAGGCGTGCTGTCTTAATGATAGAATATCTTCAATATAATTCCATGAGGGAGTAGCGAGCGTAAATCGTAGCAAGTCAACATACTGGCCTTTTTGGTCTGGCTTGTTTTAAATTGCGAGACTCATGTATAGCGGAAACTATACGTGAGGTCTGTATATTTTTAAAATAAATCCCAAGTATAGTTTTTGTATTCAAAACTGTGCTTGGGTTTTTGTTTTGCCCGGCAGTATATATTTCAAAACTTAGGAGGAACGAAAGATGGAATGGAATCTATTATTTTTCTTTAACAGTGTACTGCTTGGCGTGGGGCTTGCGATGGATGCTTTTTCGGTGTCACTTGCGAACGGGTTGAGTGAACCAGATATGAAAAAGAAAAGAATGTGTGGAATTGCAGGTGTGTTCGCCTTGTTTCAGGCAGTGATGCCCATGATAGGCTGGGTCTGTGTGCATACAATGATTCAATATTTTGAAAAATTTGAAAAATATATTCCCTGGATTGCGCTGCTTTTATTAGGATTTATTGGCGGTAAAATGCTTTTGGAAGGAATTCAAAGCAGCGATAAGGAAATGGAAAAACCTAAGGTAGGTGCAGCAGCTCTTTTTGTACAAGGGGTGGCGACATCCATAGATGCGTTATCGGTGGGATTTACGATCGCAGAGTATGGGCTTTTCATGGCAATTGTATGTGCCCTTATTATTGCAATGGTAACTTTTGTTATCAGCATAGCAGGGTTAATAATTGGTAAAAAATTTGGAATAAAATTTGCAAACAAAGCAGCTATACTTGGCGGTGCGATTTTGATTGTGATCGGTCTCGAAATATTTATAAAAGGCCTATTTTAGAAAATCCCAGAGGCTTAACTGTCTGACAGTTTCTTTTTCCTCAAAAGTGTGCAGATATTGAAAAATCTGATCATTGTTGTGAATAATTTTGTTTTTATTGCATATTTGATTAAACAGTGTCATCAGACGGCTATTGTCCGGACTTTCAATCATATACTGGTTACCATATGTTTGTATATATTTTTCTTTTAACTGGGGGAATAGTCGGTCTAACTGTTTATAAAAGTATTCTCGATTTCCTTCGCGGAGTGTCAGCCCCATACCGAAACAGATAATGCCATAGACACCTGCTTCTATGCACAGATCCAGAATACCGGAAATATTATCTTCGGTATCATTGATAAACGGTAGAATAGGAGTCAGCCAGACTACGGCAGGGATTCCGATATCACGGAGTTTTTTCAGAACTTCAAACCGATTTTTTGTGGTACTTACATTTGGTTCAATTTTTTTGCATAGATCTTCATTGTAAGTGGTCAATGTCATCTGTACGACGCATTTTGTCCTTTCATTTATTTGTTGTAAAAGGTCTAAATCCCGCAAAATACGGTCGGATTTGGTGATGACTGTGAATCCAAATCCATGATCGGATATTAACTGCAGGGCCTTTCTGACATATCCGATTTCCATTTCCAGAGGAATATACGGGTCGGTCATGGAGCCCGTTCCGATCATACACTTTTTTCGTTTGTGTGTGAGAGCATATTCTAGCAGATCGATGGCGTTTTCTTTCACTTCAATATCTTCAAAGTCGTGCTCCATATGGTAGCATTTGCTTCTGGAATCACAGTAGATACAGCCATGGGAGCAGCCACGGTATAAATTCATTCCATTAGTTGAGGATAATATCCCCTTTGCTGTCACAAAGTGCATTTCATTTCTCCTTACCTTACATATGATAGGTGTATTCCATATGAAAAAACGATAATACCATTATAAAGAAAAGTATTTGTTTTGTCGATGATATTTTGGGATGAAGGTGTAGAAATACAGAATGTTTGGCAGTGAGGAAACAGGCAGCAGGAGTGTTTGATTCTGCTTTGTGAAAGGAAACGTGCAGAAAAATAAAAAAGAGAGGACAAAACGTCTAAATGATGATAGAATGTCTTTATAAAGTCGAAAGGGTAATTTAGCAATGAGCGTTATCAGCAGCAAGGATGTCAACGAGATTATCAGAAAAACTCTCGGCATTATTAATAACAAGATCATGAATCACGGGGAGATTACCGGATACATTTTATATAAAATGATGGAGTATGAGTATACATATACGGAGCAGAATTATACAGAACAGGAACTGGTGGACTACACCATGCTCGGTATTTTACATGATATTGGCCTCTATAAGGAGGAGAATATCAAGAACGTGTCGGATTTTGAGACGAAAAATCTCTGGTCGCATTCCATTTATGGGTTTCTTTTTTTGAAATATCTGTCTCCCATTGGAGACAGGGCAGAGATCGTACTTTATCATCATCTAGATTATAACCGCTACGGCTTGATACAGAGCCGGTATATACATGTAATTGAGCTTCTGAACCTGGCAGATAAAATGGACACGGTTTTACATTTGAAAGACGAGAAGATAGAGCCTGACTATTTTGTAAAGTACCGTGATGTTAAATTTTCCGGCGCGGCGTTAGACTTATTCCATAAGGCAGAGAAGTGCTATGGAATTACAGAAAATCTGGTGAATGGCAGCTATCATAAAGAACTCGATGTACTTTTGGCAAAGAGAGCGTTTTCGGAACAGTACAAAAGAGGTTTTTTGGAAATGCTCGTGTACACCATTGATTTTCGAAGTGAGCATACGGTGATTCACACGCTTGCCACAGTGTATTTTGCGGAGCAGCTTGGCAGGCTCGCAAGACTTTCAGGAAAAGATATGCGTGATCTGCATTACGGTGCACTGCTTCATGATCTGGGAAAGATTGCCATTCCCTTAAATATTTTAGAATCCACAGGGCGGCTGAGCGACGATGAGATGAAGATTATGAAGGCACACGTGCGGATTACGGAGATGATCTTGGAAGGAGTTGTGGACGACGATGTGCTGCAGATCGCAGTGCGTCATCATGAGAAGCTGGATGGAACTGGTTATCACAGAGGCTTGTCTGCGAAAGATTTGACTCTGCCGCAGCAGATCATTGCAGTTGCAGATATTTTGAGCGCTCTTTATGGGAAACGGAGCTATAAAGAAGCTTTCAGCAAGGAAAAGATTTTGGAGATTATGAATTCAGATGCAGATAAAGGGAAGATTAACCGCAATGTGGTGACGACTCTCGAGAAAAATTATGATAATATTATCCAGGCGTTTGAGAAGGAGAAGGAAAGCACCATTGGTTTATATCTGAAAATTAAAGAGCAGTACGCAGCTATGATTGAGCGGTTTGAAAGATTTGGATAAAAAGGAGGATAAAGACAAATGGAACAGGCAAAGGTATATTTTACATCATTTAAAGCGACGGGGCATGAAAATCTGCTGCAGAAACTCCATCGGCTGATGAAGACGGCAGGTTTTGAGAGCATTGATTTTACGGATAAGTATGCAGCCATCAAAATTCATTTTGGCGAGTACGGCAATTTGGCGTTTTTGCGGCCGAACTATGCCAGGGTGGTGGCGGATTATGTGAAAGAGCTGGGCGGAAAACCTTATCTGACAGACTGCAATACTCTCTATGTGGGGAGTCGTAAAAATGCCCTCGATCATTTGGAGACAGCTTATGTAAATGGGTTTTCCCCCTATCAGACAGGCTGCCATGTGATCATCGGCGACGGTTTGAAGGGAACAGATGAGACGCTGGTGCCGATTAATGGAGAATATGTGAAAGAGGCGAAAATCGGGCATGCGATTATGGATGCGGATGTATTCATTTCATTGACACACTTTAAAGGGCATGAGATGGCAGGCTTTGGTGGAGCACTTAAAAATATAGGCATGGGCTGCGGCTCCAGGGCAGGTAAGATGGAGCAGCACTGCGATGGGAAGCCTGAGGTAGATCCTTCACTTTGCGTGGGCTGTGGCGCCTGCGATCGGATTTGTGCCCATGGCGCGCCCGTGATTGAAAATGGAAAGGCACAGATAGACCATGATAAGTGTGTGGGATGCGGACGGTGCCTTGCAGTGTGTCCAAAAGATGCGATTGAGGCAAGTTTTGAGGATTCCATTGCTATGTTGAACTACAAAATGGCGGAGTATGCGCTGGCAGTTTGTAAGGGCAGACCTTGCTTCCATGTATCTTTGATCTGCGATGTATCACCTGACTGCGATTGTCATTCAGAAAACGACATTCCTATTATTCCCAATGTTGGAATGTTAGCATCCTTTGACCCTGTAGCGCTGGACCAGGCATGCGCAGACCTGTGCAATAAGATGCCGCCTGTGGAAGGAAGCGTGCTTGGTGAGAACCTGCATAAGCACGGCAACGAGGCAGGGCATGATCACTTTTTTATGACCCATCCCGACACGGAGTGGCAATCCTGTATCGCTCACGCAGTGAAAATTGGTTTGGGGACGGACCAGTACGAGCTGGTGACAATTTAATCGGTTGAAAATGAAAGACCACATGGGAGCTGGGGCGGGAGATATGGCAGAAAGAACTCATCCATGACAGAAAAAAGTCCATTGGTGACGAACTGGCTTTAGAATTGTTTTCCTTTTTCCGAAATAAAAGATAACATAGGATGAAAGAAAACGAGACAGAAAGCGTAGTAGATCGGACAGAAAGGCGGTTGTTGGTTATGAATATTTCATGGGATCAGACCAGTGGGATTTTGCGGAGGATGAATTCTGCAGGCATGTTAAAGAGCACACAGGACAGACTGGAGCGGCAGGAAGAGACCCAAAAACAGGTTGAGTTCTTTGAGAAGCAGAAGGAGAATCTCAAGAATGTCACTTGCGGGAGTGTGGAGGAGATCGCCGAAAAGTTGAAGATGTTTCAATCTTATGAGGAGCAGATTGCATCCGTGAAGGCGGCTTATAATCAGGAGCAGCTGTTCCATGTATTAGACGAGTCCACAGAGCGCGGTGAGAAGATCGCGGAGACGGTTGAAGAGATGGAGCCAAAGACACCGGAGGAGCGAATGGAAGATCTGGTCGAGGAAGCGCTGGGCATCGAGGATGGAGGCGAACTCGAGGAGATCACAGACAAACTTGAGGAAGCTGTCGAAGAGATGACGGAGGAGAATCTTGAGACAGTCATCGACGAAGCGGTACAGGATTCAGTGGAGAAAGCGCCTGAAGCGGACACAGAGCTCGCTGCGGCTTCCGAAGAATTGATTGAGAATCTGCAGGTACCGGAAGGGTATATGCCGTTTGATGTGAGATTGTGAGGCATCAACTGACTGTTTTTGTGAATGCACTGTTCTTTACAGGATCATACGAAGGAGCGCTGTGAGATCTAAATCTACATTTTTTCGGATCTTTCAGAAGCTCCTCTTTTTCTGTGATTTCTTGGTTTATTCTCTTGCCGCTGGGTTGACCCGGCTCTGCATTTTTCATCTTTGCATCAAGATATGCTTTTATGGCAATGTTCCATAGGGGTGGTAAAGTATGAGAACATGATTTGCTTTTGGCGATATGCAAACTGTGTGAGAATTGGATTTGCAAGTGAAAAGGACAATTTAACTAAAAAATTTTACAATTTTATAGAAAAAACTAGTCAAATATGATATGATAAAAAACGTAAACATCAACTAATAATAATTTAGATAAATCAACGCGGTCATAGCTGAATTGCTATATCCAGTTTTTCTGTTCTTTCCTTTTATAGTTGTTCGATT
Organism: Lachnospiraceae bacterium UBA7060; assembly: GCA_002493835.1. Lineage (GTDB taxonomy): Bacteria > Bacillota > Clostridia > Lachnospirales > Lachnospiraceae > UBA3282. The sequence goes on from DLAA01000121.1 coordinate 6,811, forward strand.
TTGATCAGTTTGTCTATTTTATTAAATTTACAGTTTGAAGATGGGGGCTCATATGATGAAACAGAAAAAGGAAAGTAAAAAAAAGAAGGCTGCAGGGGGAAAACAGGAGGAAGAATTTGTCAGTATTGAGAAAAAAATAGCAAAACGTTTTGGAAATGTCATTATGTTTTGCTGCATTGTACTGGGGATTGTTACTTCTGTATTGAGCTATATTTCATCCGTCAGTGCGATTTCTGAGACGCTCAATGAGACTTCCGCCGTGGCGGCAAACTATGTTTCTTCCGCGTTAAAGCAGTATGTGGCAATTGCCTATGAGACAGGAAGTATTGCGCGGCTTGCAGATCCAGAGAAAACAGTGGAGGAGAAAGCTGCTATTTTGAGTCAAAGGATTGCGGATCATGATTTTGAGGGCGGTTATCTGATTGACAGCAGCGGGATTGATGTGCTTACGGGAGAGAATCTTTCCAGCAGGGAATACTTTAAGGAAGGAATGAAGGGAAATACTTACATTTCGACTCCGGCATACAGTGAGGTTACGAAAAAGGTATCGTATGTGGTTGCAGCGCCTTTGTGGGAGGGGGGTATTCCCGGCACGCAGCCGGTCGGCGTAATCGCCTATGTTCCAAACGGAGAGTTCTTGAATGATATTATGCGTTCCATAAAGGTGGGGAATGGCGGTACTGCTTTTATGTTGGACTGCAATGGTATTACAATTGCGGATATCGATTCATCGCTTGTCGGTGTGGAGGATAGTATTGCACTTGGTGATACCAATCCCCGTCTTAAGAAATATAGCAAAATATGTAAAATAATGATCACAGGAGCAGATGGCACAGGTACATACAGTTATAATGGTAAAACGAAAGTAGTTGCCTATTCTCCAGTTCCAGATTCGGACGGATGGAGCATTGGTGTTGCTGCGGTGAGAAACGAGTTTTTGGGGAAATTCTACCTTGCTGTGGCGCTTACGATTATTTTTGTAGTTATCTTTACCATTGGCGGGGTCAAGGATGGCATCAAACTGGGTAAGGCGGTTTCGGAACCGCTTATCGCGGTAGTTGACAGGCTTAAGCTTTTGGCAGCAGGTGATATTCATTCGGAAGTGCCGGAACCCACGGAAAATGACGAGACGGCAATATTGTTGAACTGTATGTCGGAGACAGTACAGGATTTGAAGAAAATCATTTTGGATATCAGCAATGATTTAGCTGAGATTGCGGATGGAAACTTTATGATTTCCGTGGATCAGGATTATAAGGGAGATTTTGCGGAGATAAGTGAATCCTTCCGTCTTATTATCAAGTCGTTGAGCGGGGCGATGAGAGACATTAACTGCAACGCGGACAGCGTGCAGAGGGGCGCGACAGATTTGGCAGGTGCATCTCAGCAGTTGGCGGAGGGGGCGACAGACCAGGCCAGCGCTATTGAAGAGCTGACGGCGACTATGACGGATATTTCAGAAAAGATTCATGTTAATGCCGAAAATGCAGAAAAAGTCCGAGTGATTGTAGCAAATATGAATGATCAGGTTATTGAGAGCAACGAACAGATGAAGCACAGTACGGAAGCTATGGAAAGAATCAGGGATGCTTCCGACAGGATTGCAGAGATTATCAGCAGTATTGAAGAAATTGCTTCCCAGACGAACCTTCTTGCGCTGAACGCATCTATCGAAGCGGCGAGAGCAGGAGAAGCAGGAAAAGGTTTTGCTGTGGTTGCCACGCAGGTTGGAACGCTTTCGGAGCAGAGCACGGAAGCGGCGAAAAATACGAAGGTTCTGATACAGAATGCAATTTCCGCAGTGGAAGAGGGTACAAAGCTGGCAAATTCTACAGCAGAGTCCTTACTACTTGTTGTGGATAACGCAAAAATAGTGAGGGAGGCAATAGCTGAGATTGCGGTTGCTTCAGATACGCAGGCGGAGGCTACTTCTCAGATTACGGAGGGCATCAATCAGATTGCCGGCGTTGTGGAATCAAATTCTGCGACCTCCGAGGAGAGTGCGGCGGCTTCTCAGGAATTATCAAATCAGGCGGATATGCTCAAGGCACTGGTTGGCAGATTTCGTTATCATGCCTGACAGATAGGAATGTAAGCGGCGGTCTGCGGATCGCCGCTTTTCGTATGTGTCAGACAGCCACACAATTTCGGGCTTGCGTTTCAAACGGCGGCATAGTATAGTAAGAGAAAGATACGAAAAAACGTGAGGAGGAACGGTATGATCTTGCATTTTGATGCTATGGAAGAACAGATTATTCCTAATTTTAAAGGTGGAGAGAAGCAGATTAAAACGCACATGTATATGGACGAAGCGTGTAAAATCATGCGGGCGTCCTTAGAGCCGGGAGCGACTATCGGACTGCATACCCATGAAACCAACAGTGAGATTATTTTTATGTTAAAAGGAACGGGCATCGTTTACTATGACGAGGAAAAAGAGACTCTGTCTGCTGGAGCATGTCATTACTGTCCCAAGGGCCACAGCCATAGTCTGAGAAATGAGAGTGACGAGATAATAGAGTTCTATGCTGTTGTGCCGGAACAGTAAAAGGAAAGGAAGTACGATGGGATGAGGGCTGGGACAGAGAAAAAGTTTGAGGTGGATCTGCTTCACGGACCGATATTGAAAGCAATGCTTGTCTTTGCAGTTCCCCTTTTCTTTTCCGGTGTTTTTCAGCAGTTATATAATACCATGGACACAGTGATTATCGGACATACGCTGGGAGATGAGGCGCTGGCGGCCATGGGGGCGGCGGGAGCAATTTATGATCTTTTGATTGGTTTTGCACTGGGAATCGGAAACGGACTGGCCATTGTGACGGCCAGAAGTTTTGGAAGCGGCGATACGGCTTACTTGAAAAGATCGGTGGCGGCTTCTGTTGTGATAGGCATCTGTATCACGGCGGCAATCACTGTGGCAGTGCGTTTTATTCTTTATCCCTTTTTAGAAGTATTAAACACGCCAAAAGAGATTATTGAACAGTCCTACGCCTATATATCTACGATTACTTTGTTTATAGGCGTTATGTTTGCTTACAATCTGTGTGCGGGACTTTTACGGGCCATTGGAAACAGCATGATGCCGCTTGTTTTTTTGATTTTGTCATCACTGTTAAATATTGTATTGGATTTATTCTTTATTACTCAATTACATATGGGGGTGCAGGGCGCGGCGGTGGCTACCGTGATTGCACAGGGCGTGTCGGTGCTTGCCTGTCTTTCCTATATTTGGAAAAAGGCGGGAATACTGATTCCTGGACGGGCACATTTTGTCTGGGATAAGGAGTTGTATCGGGAGATGCTGGCTCAGGGCTTTTCCATGGCCTTTATGAGTGCTATTGTCCACGCTGGCACAGCTATTTTGCAGTCTGGCATCAATAGCCTGGGCTATCTTGTAATTGCTGGGCATGTGGCAGCCAGAAAGATTTTTATGTTTTTGATGATGCCTTATATGGCGGTCAGTCAGACAATCAGTACCTTTGCAGCGCAAAACTACGGTGCGGGACAGGTCGGGCGGATTCGCAGGGCAGTGAAACAATCTTATCTGTGTGGTGCGGTACTGACAGTGGGGATTACGATATTTACATTTCCACTTGCACCTGTGATGGTTCGTTTGCTGTCCGGATCTACGGAGACAGTGGTGATAGAAAACGGCGCGTTGTATTTGCAGGTAGTGGCACCCTGCCTGATCATTCTAGCGCTGTTAAATTCGACCCGCTTCGCTCTCCAGAGTATCGGCAATAAGATACTGCCTATATTTTCCAGCGTGATCGAACTGATTGGGAAATATTTGTTTGTTGCGTTTCTGATACCGAGATTCCAATATATGGCCGTGATATTCTGTGAGCCAGTGATCTGGTTTTTTATGGATATAGAGCTTCTATGGGCGTTTTGGAGAAATCCAATGATACGTTCGGGGAAGGAAAGTGAGAAAGAGAATTAAACTATGCGCGAAATGCTGCGCGGAAATGAGGTGGACATGAATACAACAGAAAAACTGCAAGCACTCAGAGCGCTGATGTGGCATCGAAAAATTGCGGCTTATATTGTCCCGACGGATGACTTTCACAGTTCTGAGTATGTGGGAGATTATTTTAAGGCGAGGGAGTATTTGTCCGGATTTACAGGTTCCGCAGGGACGTTGCTTGTAATGCCAAAGAGGGCGCTTCTATGGACGGATGGCAGGTATTTTCTGCAGGCTGAGGAGCAGCTGTCAGGGAGCGGTATTGAACTGATGAAAAGCGGGCAGCCTGATGTGCCGACGTTGGCGGCATTTCTGGGTCAGGAACTTTCAGAGGGTGATGCGGTTGGGTTTGATGGGCGGACTGTGACGGGCGCTTTCGTGCAGGAACTTAAGGAACAGACGGCTGGAAAGAAGATTACTTTTCGCGGAGATAAAGATCTGGCAGGTCTTGTGTGGGAGCATCGCCCGCCTATGTCAGCTGAACCGGTATGGGAGATAGAGATATCTTACGCCGGACTTTCCAGAGAGGAAAAGTTGGAGAAGGTGCGTGAGAAGATGGCGGAGACAGGTGCGGACGCCTATTTGGTGACAGCACTGGACGAGACGGCATGGCTTTTGAATCTGCGGGGAGGCGATGTAAAGAATACACCCGTTTTTCTTTCTTATATGTTTATTACAAAAAGACGCGCCATATTGTGTGCGCAGGAAAGTGCCTTTTCGGAGAAGATTCGTAAAGAATTGAAACAGTCGGGGGTAACCCTTCTTCCCTATGAGAAGATTGAGGAATTGGTATCTTCTCTGCCGGCAGGACAAAAGCTTTTGGTAGATGAAAGTAAAGTAAATTACCGGCTTTTACGGGCGGTTTCTAAAGGTGTGGAAAAAGTGAAACGGCCAAGTCCTATCGAACTTTTGAAGGCGGTTAAGACACCGCGGGAGATCGATCATATAAGAGTGGCTCATGTGAAGGACGGAGTAGCTTTGACAAGGTTTATTTATTGGCTTAAATCTCACGTGGGACAGGAAAAGATCACGGAGATGACAGCGGCAGATAAGCTGGAGGAATTTCGCACGGAACAGGAGGGCTATCTGGGTCCCAGTTTTGATCCTATTGTGGCCTATGGTTCTCACGGAGCTATCGTGCACTATGAGGCGACCCCGGAAACGGACGCAGAGTTAAAGCCTAAGGGGCTCTGTCTGGCAGATACGGGTGGACATTACGGCGAGGGCACTACGGATGTGACACGTACCATCGTTCTTGGTGAATTGACGGCGGAGGAGAAGAGGTCCTACACATTGGTGTTGAAAGGACATCTGCGGCTGGGAGCGGCGAAATTTAGGAAAGGCGTTTGTGGACAGAATCTGGATGTGCTGGCGAGAATACCTCTGTGGGAGAATGGATTGGATTACGATCATGGTACAGGACATGGCGTTGGATATCTTTTGAGCGTGCATGAGGGCCCGCAGAATGTGCGTTGGCGCATGAAGAAGGACACAGCCTGTGTGCCTCTGGAAGAGGGGATGATTATCTCCAATGAGCCGGGACTGTATATGGCAGGAAAATATGGTATCCGACATGAAAATCTGGTATTGGTTAGAGAAGGGGAGAAAAACGATTTCGGACAGTTTATGTATTTGGAGCCACTCACTATGGTTCCCTTCGATAAGGAGGCCATAGATGTAAGTTTGATGAGTGAGGAGGAAATTGTGCTTTTGAATGGATATCATCAAAAGGTATACGAGACGCTGGCGCCTTATTTGACTGGGGAGGAGCTTACCTGGCTTAAGGAGGTAACGGCGGCGATATAGGTACAGAAATAACAGTGGGATTGCTTTCATACAATCCCGCTGTTTCGTTGCCGCTGCAATGTCTTATTAATTTTTTTGATATTGTGTTTTGCTCGGGTATACAGAATAAGCCAAACAAGGGCAAAGAGGAAAGTAAATATTCCAAAATAGCTTAAAATGCCCTTTAAACTATGTTCCATCCAGTGAGTGATATATGCAATAGGCATCATAATTACAGAAATAATCAGAAAATAAATGCCAGTCTGCTTTGCAACTCCCCAGGTTTCTACTTCCCATATGACAGAGCCTGCGGCGCACCCCGCGCCTAAGAGTCCACATAATAATGCCTGTAGCAAAACGGCGTTAATTTCACTTCCCATCATAAGTACCAATTCAGGCATACAGGGAGAGTAATAGCCATTTGCCCAAATCAGAGAAGTTATAATCGAGATTGTATAGCCTATTGCCAATCCCAGAGGGAAACCCGATACAGCGCGTAAAAATATTTTTTTAATCATGTTTTTACCTCACATTCCTAATATTTTTTTGATCTTGGAAACATATCGCCTTGATACATAAGTTGTTGTACCGTTTGTGAACTCGACATGGATTGTGCCGCTAAAGCTTAAGTCGAAGTTTTTCACTCTATTCAAGTTAATAATTTCTGAATTTGAGATGCGGACAAACTGAGAGGGACTTAGTCTTTCCGCCGCCTCATAGAGTCTGAGCCGTAAGAGATATTCTCCTCTGTCAGTTACCGCAAAAACTTTGCCGCCTGCAGTATAAATTCTGAAAAGATCATTTTGTGACAAAACTTCAATTTTCCCGTCCTTGCTGCCAGTGATAATGGAGGGACTATTTTCTGACAGCTTTTGCATGAGGGCGTTAACTTCTTCGGTTATAGAAGCAGTCAATATGATTATTTTTGGCTCTGTACAGGAGTCATCGATTTTTATTTCAACCTGCATTTTCCTAGTCTCCTTCCTGTGATGCCATTATAGGAAAAACTGATATTTCCTGCAACAGATTTTCTATAATCGGTTTCATATGGCATATAAGTGGCGGACGTGTAAATATTATTGTACCATTTCTGGGCTGGCTTATTGAAATTTTAATTTCAATCTTGTCCCGCCGGAAACCCTCAATTATAATATATTTATATTTAGAATATCGTTGTGAGAGTGTCTTCTGGATTTTTAAGGGAAGAATAAGCATTTTGGAATGGAGGAAAATTATGCAGGATGAAAAGGTGGTTCGGGAAGAGATCTGCGAGATTGGGAGAAGAATGTACGGACGGCGCATGGTGGCGGCAAACGACGGCAATATTTCGGTGAGACTTTCGGAGAATGAAATTCTCTGTACGCCCACCGGCGTCTCCAAAGGCTTTATGGAGCCGGAACAGCTGTGCAAAGTGGATCTTGCCGGAAATATGCTGGGCGAGAATGCGGGTCCAGGGCCTTCTTCCGAAGTAAAAATGCATCTTCGTGTGTATCAGAGGCGTCCGGATATTTTGGCGGTGGTGCATGCACATCCGATTTTCGCCACAAGTTTTGCGGTGATGGGACGGGCGCTGGATGTTCCCATTATGCCGGAAGTGATTGTGAACTTCGGAAAAGTGCCGATTGCGTCTTACGGGACACCTTCCACGGCGGAGATTCCGGATGCCGTGGAGCCGTATTTGAATGACTACGAGGCAGTTCTCTTAGAGCATCACGGCGCGCTCACCTGGGGAAAGGATTTGCTCACGGCCTATATGAAGATGGAGTCGGTGGAATTTTACGCAGAGCTGCTTTATCGGACGACACAGCTTGGCGGGCCGAGGGAACTCAGTACGGGGCAGTTAGAAAGATTATACGAAGTAATCGACCAAAAGAAGTGAAAAAAGGAAAGAAACTAAAAAAGACAGTGTGGAAAGAAATGAATCATCCACACTGTTTTTGTTTTGGGTTGGCCGAGGTCGCGAAGCGATCCTCAGAAGTTAATTTCGAAGAAATTTACTTCGATTATTTAACAGATACAGAAGTGATGTGCGGGTTTGCTCCGTTGTACCAGTACAGGTAACCCTCCATGTCAACTGTATCGCCGACTTTCAGATTCTCGACCGCCTTGTAGACATCTGTGCTGCTGTCGCAGAGATAAGATTCCACACAGAAGGTGTAGGTTTGGCCATCCTTGGATACATTGAAGTACAGGTCACTGTTGGAGTCGGCGGAGCCGGAGTTGTCGTCGTTGTAAACGAAAGCGCAGTCATAGGATTCGCCGTCTTTTTCGTATGTCTCGACGGTCATGCCCTTGAAGGATACGAACTGGTTCTGATGATCGATTAATTCGTCTTTGCCGAGAAGATCAGTTACGTCAGTGGCCGATGCGGTGTAGCTGCCATCTTGGATTTCTATTGTTGCACCCTCGGCAACTTCAATTTCGCCGGACCACTCGGTTTTGTAGCCAGTTACCTTAATTTTCGTGCCGGGAGTGAGCTTTGCATAGTCCGCCTCAGAACAGACAGCGTTGTAAATAAAGTAGGCGCCATCTTTGTCCTGGGTATAAAGAGTCGCCTTGTCTTCCCACCAGGACTGTTTTGCCTGCACATAGGTCTCGATCACAACTTCGCTGTCGAGATCAGCAGCCATGTACTCAGCGTAGGTCATCACGCCCTCGGATTTCTCGTCGGAGCCGCCGTCGTTTCCTTTTTTGCCACAGGCGGTGAGAGATAAAACGAGAGCCAGTGTCAGAGTCAATACCAATTTCTTTTTCATAAATAATCCTCCTCATTTTTGCGCACCTGTCCGCAGGTGCCAATTTGATCTTATGTGATCATCCAGGTTGAAACCCTGCGACGATTATACCACACCTTACGGAGAAATCAATGCCTTTTCCTTTTTTTGACAAAATCACGCAGTACATAGAGCAGAATTAGGAGCCAGGAGATGGCCAAAGCTGTGAGAAGAAATTCAGCGGTTTTCGGCAAAGGGCCGAGCTCTTGTTTACCGTTTGAGGCGATGTCCTTCTGGTCTAACCGATAGAGGGCAGTAACGTCCGCATAGAGTTGTTCCATGTAAGCATTATCCACTGTCTCGTGGCGCCTCACGGAGTTTGCCACATTTTCGATGAGTTGTCCCGCCGCATTTCTGAGGGATGCCGAGCCGTTGAATACGGGGGTTACGAATGTGTCCTCAGTGTGGTTGAGAAGAAGAGTGGAAGCGTCAATTTTGATTGAATAATAGGTTTTATTATCTTCGCCGCTCCTATTCAAATAATCCAGATAAATGGACGACTGCTGAGCTTTGGAAGTGACAGGCAGGTAGCCTTCCGTCTGGGAATAGCCGATCTGCACTTCATCGGTTAAAAGATACTGGGCAAAGAGCCAGGAGGCCAGTACTTCCTGCGAATCTGCTTTGTTAAAAACACAGATGGAAGGTCCTTGGGAAATCATCTGAGGATGTTCGGGGTCAAATTGAGGCACCATTTTGACGACTGTCTCGAAATCCACAAAAGCGTCTTCGCTGATGTCTGCAAGAGGGGCATCGGCGCCCATCCAGGTAGCGCCTGCAGTGGAATCGATAGCGAAAATGCACTGCCCTGCGTTGAGAAAATTGGCGGGGTAACTGGAAATTTTGAAAGTGGAAAAAGCGCCCGACTTCACATGCCCGGCTACATCGTATAAAATTTCCTCGGTGGTGTCATTAAATAGATTGATATCGCCTTCCGGTGTAGAGTAACCGGCGCTCTTTTGCTTTAACATTTGTATCATCATATTATCTGTTGATTTGTAGATAAATGGGATCATTACATTTTGCCCGTTGAGGATGAAGGTACCGTCTTCATTTTTGGCTGTGGCAGCCTCCGAGACTTCCCAGATAAAATCCCAGGTAAGGATGTCGGGCAGGGTATAGCCCAGCTTTTCCACGTAAGTCTTGTTGATATAGCAGCATTCCGTGGAGCGCATGTAGGGGATGGCGTAGTGCTGATCCTCCAAAACGCACTCGGAGAGAAACTGGGGAATGATTTCCTCCTGTGTCGGCCCATCGTATAAAAGTTCGCTTCCACCGAGACCGTACTTTTTGTCTGCAAAGAGTGCATCTAGAGGAATTACAGTATTTTTACCTGTCATGTAGGTGGCAATATGATCTGGGTAGGTAATGCAGACATTGGGCGTGGTGCCAGTGGCGATGTTGGTGATGACGTCGTTAAAAATTCTTCCGTAGTCGGTGTAGAGTTTCATATTCACTTTGATATTGGGATAGAGTGTCTCAAAATCTTCGATAGCCTTTTTGTAGACGTCAGTTTGGTTTTTGTTGGTGTCGTTTTTGGCCCAGAAAGTGATATTATAATTTCGCGAGGTGTCAAAGTCTGCAGGAACAGTAAATTCCGGCAATGCCTTGGAGCCATGACAGCCAGATAGTGTGAGAAGACAGCTTCCCAGCAAGAGCACGTAAAATCTTTTTTTCCAATGTAGTTTCATCCTTTGGTCCCTCCTCTGGCAACGCCTGACATGATCTGCTTGCGGAACAGGAGAAATAAAATCACAAGGGGCAGGGAAATGACGACTACCGCAGCCATCATGGCGGGGATGTTTGCCCGTCCGAAGCCATTCTCACGGATTTCCTGTATACCATTGGAAACCAGATAGTAGTCGGAATCATCTGTGATCAGCCGCGGCCACACGTAGGAATTCCAGCATTCGATGATTTTTAGGATTGTGATAGTGACCAGGGTAGGGCGGCAGATGGGAAGCATTACTTTTCGCAGATATCTCAAATCCGAGGTACCATCCACCTTGGCGGCATAGTAGAGCTCATCTGGAACCTGGGCGAAATTTTCCCGCAGCAGATAAATATAAAACACCGAAGTCACAGATGGCAGAATGAGTCCTGTGAAGGTGTTGCGCAGTTCCAGATTGGTAATGGTAGTAAAGTTGGTGATGACGACTAATTCAGTTGGAATCATCATCAGAGCTAGAAACAGGGTGAACATGAAATCTCTTCCGGCAAAGCGGAGCCTGGCAAAAGCGTATGCCGCCAAGGTAATGACTATCAGCATGAGGGCTGTGGTGATTACCGTAAACAGCAGCGTATTTAAAAGGTAGCGTCCGAGGGGGACAGTGGTAAAGGCGTCCACATAGTTGCGCAGGGTGGGAGAGAGCGTAAAAAATTGGGGGATGTATTCTGCATTGTAAGCGCCGTAATCTTTCACGGAGGTCAGGATCATCCAGTAAAAGGGAAACAGAACAAGCAGCGCCCAAAGCCCCAAGAATAAATAAATGAATGCCGTGAGAAATCTTTTTTTCATCATGTAAGAACCTCGTTTAAGGAATTTTATGGTTACGATACCCTGAGCAGACAAATGTTATAATGACAAAAATAATACATAATATAAACACAATTTTTCTCATATGCAGTTCCTCAAATACTGCAATGCAGCCGAATTTGGACATTAATGATAGTGTACATGTTTTTTGCTGACCAACAGGTTGACACAGGTGATAGTCAGGACGATGGCAAACAGAATAATTGCGGCGGCAGAGGCGTAGGAGGGATAGCCGCCGCTGTCACGGTAGAGCATATCGTACACATAGCCAACGATGGTGTTCATACCTGCGGCATTCAGGTTGGTACCAAACAAGGCCACTGCGTCGCTGTAGGCTTTGAAGGCGCCGATAAAGCCTGTGATCACCAGATAGAAGAGCATAGGGGAGATCATAGGCAGGGTGATTTTGAAAAAGATACGAAATTGACTGGTGCCATCTACCTGTGCGGCGTTGTAGTAGACGGGGTTGACACTGGCAAGCGCACTGGTCAGGATCAGAATTTTAAAAGGCATAACCACCCATATCGTATAAAAGCATAGCACGAACATTTTTGCCCAGTAGGGACCGTCAATAAAGTCTACAGAGCTGCCTCCAAAACAGTGGATTAATAGATTGACCAGACCGTCGGAGTAGGGCGTCTTTTTGAAGAGGATCATAAAAACCAGCCCGACCGCCAGCGTGTTGGTGACGTAGGGCAGGAAATAGATCGTCTGAAATAGTTCCTGCAGGGGCTTTATGGAGCTTAAGGCGACGGAGAGCAGAAGCGCGAGTCCGGTGGAGAGAGGCACTGTGATGACCACCAGCAGGAAAGTATTTTTTAAAGCCTGCAAAAAATAGATGTCGTGCAGGACATAGGAGTAATTGTAGGAGCCAACGCCGAAAAAAGTCTGCGAGGCAGATGTATAGCCTTCTTCAAAGGAATAGACGAATACATCGATCAGTGGATAGATCATAAATGCACCTAAAAATAGGAGGGCGGGCAGTAGATAGAGCCAGCCTTTTACATTTTGTTTTTCCATATTGTGTCACCTCTTTATATGGTTTCAAACAGAATCCGTGCTTCTGTGGTTTTGTCAAATAAAAAGACCTTTCGGGGGTTTAGAGAAAACCGCACGGTGCTGCCCACAAGATGTTCACAGCTTTCTGCGTCAACAATGGAGCGAATAGCTGGGTTTTGGGAAGCGGGGTGAGTGGAGACAATGCTGACATCCCGTCCCATCACTTCCGGTCTGCTCAAAGCGCAGGAGAGAGGGCCGTCAGCCTGCAGGATAAAACCCTCCGGGCGGATGCCCACGCATACTGGCTGGTCAGGTATGTTTTTCAGTTGAAGAACCGCCTCTTTGCCAATAAAAAGAGAACCTTTTTCTACCCTGCCTTCAAAGATATTAATGGGAGGGGTTCCCAGGAATTTTGCCACAAACAGATTAGCGGGATTGTCGTAGACTTCCTGCGGTTTTCCGATCTGCTGCACCACGCCTTCCTTCATCACCACAATGAGATCGGAAATGCTCATGGCTTCGTCTTGATCGTGAGTCACAAAAATAGTGGTGACAGCCGTCTTTTGCTGGATGCGGCGGATTTCCTCCCGAGTTTGGAGCCTGAGCCTTGCGTCCAGGTTGGAGAGGGGTTCATCCAACAGGAGAACCCGGGGAAGCTTGACCAGGGCTCTGGCAATGGCCACGCGCTGCTGCTGGCCGCCGGATAGTTCCCCAGGCTTTCTGTCCAGGAGGTCATGGATCTGCACCAGCCCAGCGGCTTCCTCTACCCGGGAGCGCATCTCTTCTTTGGAGAGCTTTTCATGACCTTTTAAATTCTCCAATGGAAAGCGGATATTTTGTTCCACATTTAAATGGGGATAGAGGGCGTAATTCTGGAATACCATGCCGACACCCCTCTTTTGAGGCGTGAGTTCGGTGACGTCCTCCTGATCAAAGAGAATCTGTCCTTCTGTAGGCTTTTGTAGTCCACAAATCAGATTGAGGGTGGTACTTTTTCCACAGCCGGAAGGGCCTAAAAGCCCTACCAGTTTGCCATCGGGAATTTCAAAGTTGAAGTCATTTACGGCGGTAACGTCTTCTTTCTTTTTACTGCCCCTGCCGCGCCCGGGGAATTTTTTGGTGAGATGTGAGAGTACAATTTTCATAGTAGATATAATCCTTTCCAGGGTCCGCAAAGCGGATCTTGCAAATGAAACACAGCCGGTCAGATGCCATATTCATCCAGCAGATCGGCCGATATGTGGTCGAGATCGGGATAGATGAAGCTCTCTGTGATACCGAGTACTCGCAGGCTTTCGATAAAATATCTTTTTCGCTCGCACGGGATGATAATTTTATAGAGCATATTTTCGTCGCAGATATCCTCCAAATGTTTTAAGGAGTTGTGGACGGTAAAATTAGAGTGCTGTGAGTACATGCGCAGATCGTTTTCCGTGGAGCTGCATGCCAGGATACGGTTCACCAATTCTGGGTTGTGATGTGCATGCTTGAAGGCGGGCAGAAGCATTTCCTGTGTGGTGTCGGCGTCAATGGGATAGATACAGTTGCCGAAGCCCTCCCTTTCATTTAAAAGGCCGGGAGCCAGCACCCAGACACAGGCATCCACGTGCGGCAGCTCCCGGTAAGTTTCCGTGGCAAAAAATACCGCAATCAGAGGAGACTGGCTCCAGTCCAGCATTCGGGTTGGCAGGCCATAATGCTGCATCAGTGATACCCAGCCCGCGTAGTTGTGTTTGGCCGGTGGGTTGTCGATGATCTGCCTGGCGCGGGTATAAAAATCGTTTGTGATATAACGCTCGGCATCAAGCCGTTTTTTGCTGCGCTGGATGGAGGGAATCAGCGTGAGAGATGCGTTCTCCTCACCGCGGTACCAGAGCCGTACCCCATGTTTCTGATACAGACTGTTTACGAATTGCAAAAGTTCGTCTATTGTGCGAATTTCCTGTGTAATCATAGCTGTCCCCCATATTTTGTCAACTCATTTTGATTATAGAGGATTTTGCGGGGATGTACAAGAAAGAATCGTTACATGTTTTCGGAGAATGATTTTCTTATTTCTTGTGAACGGATTTGTAGTATTTCCAGAAGGGAACAGCAAATGCTGCAAATATGCCCAGATAAATCACAAACATGACGCAGAAAAACACCATCAAACCGTGGTTTAAGGGGGTATCCATATGGCCCTGCATAATGATTTGCGGAATAATGATCAAAAAGAAAATAGTTAAAAGAGGGAGCATACGCCCTGTAAAAACCCGTTTCATCATATCCAGCTTTTCTTCCTTTTTCCATTCCGGAACGGAGAAAAATTTAATTTCTGTTTTCGTATCTTTCATATTATTTTGCCTCCTGCATACTCTTGTATAAGCGCGCAATCCGTTTCATTTCCAAATCTAGAACTTTTGTGCCAAGCTCAGTAATGCAATAAATTGTTGTCAAGTATATTAATCAAATATGGTTCCATAGCAAACACTTTAACTAGTGATTGACTTTGCATGGAGCAGGCGGCTATAATTTTAAGTTAGACATATTTGGGACTGGTTCGGAATAAGGTTGAGATTAGACAGAAATCAGGGAAAACAGAATGGAGGAGAAATCAATGAAAGTTCTTATGATCAATGGAAGTCCGCGCGTGGGTGGAAATACTGCTATCGCTTTGCAGGAAATGGAAAAGATCTTTCAGGCGGAGGGCGTAGAGGTGGAGACTGTGCAGGTTGGCAATAAAGATATCCGAGGATGTATTGCCTGTGGTACTTGTTTTGAAAAAGGGAAGTGTGTGTTTGATGATATGGTAAATGAGACGATACCGAAATTTGAAGCTTGCGATGGGCTTGTGATCGCGTCTCCTGTCTATTATGCATCGGCTAATGGTACACTCATTTCTTTTTTGGACAGATTGTTTTACAGTTCGCCGTTTGATAAGTCCATGAAGGTGGGAGCGAGCGTTGTGGTGGCAAGGCGCGGAGGTTTATCAGCAACTTTTGATGAGCTGAACAAGTATTTCACTATTTCCAATATGCCCATTGCACCCAGCCAGTATTGGAACAGCGTGCATGGCAGAGCGGCGGGAGAAGCTTCCCAGGATGCGGAGGGACTGCAGACGATGCGGACGCTCGCGAGAAATATGAGCTTTCTGATGAAGAGCATCGCTCTCGGAAAAGAAAAGTACGGCCTGCCCGAGAAAGAGCCCTTTGAGAGGACGAATTTTATCAGATAGTTTTTGGATGCTGAGTCAGGAGGGCCGGACGGCTTTTTTGATGGCCTCAAAGCTCTCCTCGCTTAGATCATGTTCCACTTTGCAGGCATCTTCCATAGCAGTCTGGCGGCTTACCCCGATGCTGATGAGCCAGTCCGAGAGAATAGTGTGGCGTTCCAGAACGCTCTCAGCACGTTTTCGGCCGCTTTCTGTGAGAGTGATAAAGCCGTTTTCGGACATGGTGATATATTCTTTTTCCCGCAGATTCTTCATGGCGACGCTGACGCTTGGCTTCGTAAAATTCATTTCGTTAGCGATATCAATAGAGCGCACCTGCCCCATTCGTTTTTGCAGTAAAAGGATTGTTTCCAGATAATCTTCCTGGGATTCGTCCGCGCGGTGTTTGATATAACTCATGATATATTCTCCGGTTTCTTTTTTAATCAATATCTTTCAAACAGAACAAACTTATCATAACATTTTCAGACAAGAAAAACAATGAAAAAACTTTTAATACTTCGTCCGCAGCGAGGATCGGTATTTTCCGGGGGATGTGCCGGTGAGTCGCTTGAAAACGGTGGTAAAGTAATTATAGTCAGAAAAACCACAGACGGAGGCGACCTCGCTGATTTTCATTTCAGGATGTTCAGCGAGAAGGGTTTTTGCTTTTTCTATGCGCAGATTTCGAATATGTTCTGCGATACCACAGCCATAATTTTGGGAGGAAATTTCATAGAGAAAGGTCTTTCCAATCTGAAAATGGGAGCAGAGGGAGGGCACATCGATGTTCTCAGTAAAATGTGAGCTGATATATTCGTCGATTCTGACGGGCAGCTCCTTGCGCTGCACGATAACCATGCGTTCCAGGCACAGATAGGAGGCTACGGCCTGCATGATGTGGGAGACCGAGGAGATGTAGTCTTCGGAAATAATCGGGCAGGAGAAGCATGCATCCTTCAGTGCGTTTATGTCGATGCAGTAGGAAGAACATTTTTTCTGTATATTTTTCCAGCCTTCTTCGTGGGTGGAGTAGGAGAATACATGACCGAAAAGCAGGTAACCGATCACAATATTGCCAAGAGTGAGAGGCGTGATACTCTCTGTCAGTCCCGCATGACAGCGGTATGTGCAGGCACGTCGGCTGCGGGCGGCTGTCTCACAGGCATTGGCGTCACAGCGCGCACACTGGGCGGCAGCTTGAGGATCGCTACGAATAATTTGACAGCAAGGCGCGATATGCTCTGGGTAAGCGGTCAGCTCTCGAAAAGAGTCGTCAAAGATGGTAATGCGGATTCGGGTGATATTGTAAAAGTCTTTTAACAGGGAATTTAATTTGGAAAGGTTAAAGGTAGAAATCATAGTGTCCGCCTCCATATCTATGACTGTGGGATGTCAATGCTGATCCTGCGACGATGTAAGCATTCTTTGAAGCAATTATAGTATATCAGCTTTGCGAACAAATTCAAAGAAAAAAGAACGGATGCCTATATCTTTCTTTTTGGTGCAGGGCTAGAATAAAATCATAATGAGCGAGAGTAACAGTGGTGGTAACTGTTGCGTTAGTTAGAATCAAGGAGGGCGGACAAAATGAAAAAAATGACATTTGCATTATGTTTCTGTAACCGGGGCTTTATGCCGGGAGAATTGATCTATGGGGCCAGAGAGGATATGATTAAGGCAGTGACAGAGTGTGGCTGCGATTATATTGCGATGGATGCTGAGTTGACGCGCTATGGCGGTGTGGAGACGAGGGATGAGGGGCTGCTCTATGCGAAGTGGCTCAAGGAGCATGAGGGACAATACGACGGCGTAATTTTTTCCATGCCCATTTTTGCGGACGAAAACGGAGCCATCACAGCTCTGCAGGACGCAGGAGTGCCTATTTTGATGCAGGCCTATCCAGACGAGATCGGGAAGATGGATTTTGCTCACAGACGGGATGCTTTCTGTGGTAAATTTTCAGTGACGGATGTTTTTACCCAGTATCAGGTTCCTTTTACGGTGTTAAAGCCTCATGTGGTGCATCCACTCAGTGAAAAGTTTGCGGAAAACCTCAGGGATTTTGCGGCTGTCTGCCGGGTGGTGAACGGCATGAAACGCTGTAATATCGGCTGTATTGGTGCAAGGACAACGGCCTTTAAGACGGTTCGCTTTGATGAGATTGCCATGCAGAAATACGGGATCAATGTGGAATCTTTCGACCTGTCTGAGCTTGTGTTTAAGGTGGGCAAGCTGGATGACGGCGATGAGAAAGTAATTGCGAAAAAGGCGGTACTGGAGGCATACACGGATTTTTCCGGTGTGTCCGAGGAGAAGAAGAATACGCTTTCCAAGATTTCCGTTGTTATTGACGAGTACATAGAAACCTATCATCTTGACGCACTGGCTCTGCGCTGTTGGAACGAGATGGAGGAGATTCTCCGGGTTTGTCCCTGTGTGCTGCTCTCTGAGCTGAATGACCGGGGGATCACTGCCTCCTGTGAGATCGACATGTGCTCTGCCATCACCATGCGGGCTATGGCGCTCGCCAGTGAAACACCAACCACGGTTCTTGACTGGAACAATAATTACGGTGACGACGAGAACAAAGTGATTTTGTTCCACTGCGGGCCGGTACCCAATTCTCTGATGACAGACAAAGGCAGGGTGACCAGTCATAAGATGTTCGACAAGACCGATGCGGGCAGCGGCTGTGGTACTTGCGAGGGGCGTATGAAGGCGGGGGATATTACTTTATCAAATTGTCAGACGAAAGATGGAAAGATTATTGTATACGCTTCCGAGGCGAGATTTACTGAGGATGTGATAGAGGAGGAATTTTTTGGCTGTGCGGCGGTCTGCGAGATCCCTGATATGCAGAATAAACTGATTCGTTTGGCGAGAGGCGGTTTCAAGCATCATACATCGGTGGGTGCGGGGCATATGAAAGAGATTTTGAAAGAGGCTTTTGTTACGTATCTGGGATATGAGTGGGTGGATATTGACGTGTAGAACTGGATGTTGTCTGGCACGGAATGAGGAAAAGGGGTGCGGTAATTTATGAAGATTGCGGGATTGGATATTGGGACTACTGGCTGTAAGCTGACGGTTTTTTCCGAGCAGGGAAAGTATGTTGATCAGGCCTATCAGGACTATCCTGTCACTAGAGGCGGCAGTGAGCATGAGGTGGATGTGGAGAGTATTATGGAGGGTGTGTTCGGTGTGATCGGGGATATGGCTGGAAAATATCCGGATATCCTCGGCATTGGCGTGGCAAGCTTTGGGGAGACTTTTGTGTTTGCGGATGAGGCAGGCAAACCTCTCCATCAGGCCATGCTTTACACCGATCCCCGGGGAAGTGAGGAGTGCGAGAAACTGACGAAGAAGATGGAAGGCCGAAAGATAGCCGCTGTCACAGGGCTTCGCCCCCATGAGATGTACAGCATTTCCAAAATGATGTGGATCAAAAAAAATCGGCCGGAGATTTATGGGAAAGCGTGTCATGTTTTTCTGATGGAGGACTATGTGGTTTTTCATTTGACAGGGAGGGCGCAGATTGACTATTCTCTGGCCACCAGAACTATGGCTTTTGATATTGCGTCACTTATGTGGAGTAAAGAAATTTTTGAGCTGGCGGGGATAGATGTGGGATTGATGTCTGAGCCAGTGCCTATCGGTACTTCTGCGGGGATGATCCGCCCGGAGGTGGCAAAAAAGACAGGCCTTTCTGAAAAAACGCAGATCGTGAGCATCAGCCACGATCAGGTGGCGGCGGCTGTCGGTGCAGGTGTGTTCGATGCTGAGACAGCGGTAGAAGGTGCAGGAACAGTGGAGTGTATTACGCCGGTTTACGATCAGCTGCCGCCTTCCGATGTGATGTATGAAGGGTATTTTTCCGTAGTGCCATATGTGATTCCGGGGAAATATGTGTGTTATGCTTTTTCCTACACGGGCGGCGCATTGATCCAGTGGTGTGTGGATACTCTTGCGAAGAAGGAGAAGATGCTTGCAAAAGAATGCGGTATGTCAGTCCATGAATATCTGGAAAAGGAATATTTGCGTGAGCATGCGGGATGTGAGGAGGAACCGACGGGACTTCTTGTGCTTCCCCATTTTGCAGGTGCGGCGACTCCCTATATGGACACTGGATCCAAGGGGGCAGTGCTCGGTCTCACAACGGCGCACACCGTCAGTGACATTTACCGGGCATGTATGGAGGGCGTGGCCTACGAGATGCTTCTCAACATGGAGTGGCTTAAAGGTTCCGGGGTTCGTTTTGGGATGTTGCACGCCACCGGAGGCGGGGCGAAATCTGAGGCCTGGATGCAGATCAAGGCGGATGTTTTAAATATTCCCTTTACAACGCTTGGCACTTCCCATGCGGGGACGGTGGGAAGCGCTATGCTGACTGGAGTTGCGGTGGGCTGTTTTACAGATCTTGCGGATGCCGCAGCGCATATGGTTGAGAAAAAGAAAGTGTATTTACCGGATGAAAAGAGACATGAAAAATACATGAAGGTTTACAGTCGTTACTGCAAGGTGTATGATGCAGTGAGAGGACTGGTTTAATTATTCATTTGAAAGGAAGAGGAGGTAGTATATGAATCCTTATATTGGACATGAATCACAGCTTGCAGGTGTGGAGGAGCATCGACTGATCGGCGGGAAAGGCGACGGGATGCGTCTGATACAAGTGGAAAACGGGAAGGGGCTGATGATGACCCTGTCGCCGGACCGCTGTCTGGATATTTCAAGACTGCGTGTTGACGGTATCAATATGGGTTATTTTTCCGCCTGCGGTTACGTGGCACCTGCCTATTATGAGGGGACGGGGGATAATTGGCTTAAGAGTTTTACGGCGGGCTTTCTGACGACCTGCGGGCTGCAGGCGGTGGGGACACCCTGCAGGGACGATGGAGAGGAACTTCCCCTGCACGGTTCTATCGGAAATCTGCCTGCAGAGCAGGTATATTGGCAGGAAGATGAGGAGAAAATCCGCGTATGTGGGGTGATAAAAGATGAAGTGATCTTTGGCAGAAAACTGGTTCTTCGGAGGGAAATTGAGATATCGAAGAAAGAAAACAGCTTTGTGATCCGGGATGAGATGGAGAACAGGGGGGACCGCGTGGAGCCTCTTGAGGTGCTCTATCACATGAATATGGGTTATCCGCTCCTTGATGAGGAGAGTGTTGTGAAGGTTCCTGCGAAGGAAGTACTTCCCAGGAACGACCATGCGGCGGAGGATATTGAGAACTGCCTGCGGATGGAGAAGCCCCAGGCGGGATATGAGGAGCGCTGTTACTATCACAAATTTGATCAGAAGGAAGGAAAAGCTTCTATTTACCAGCCAAAACTTGGCATAGAACTGGAAATTACCTTTGACGCGGAGAGTCTGGATGGCTTTGTGGAGTGGAAAATGATGGGCGTGCGTGACTATGTGCTCGGGCTGGAGTGCGGCAATTGTTATCCGGACGGACGGGACGTAATGCGTAAGACCGGTATGTTAAAGTTTTTACAGCCAGGTGAGAGCAAGCACTACGAAGTGAAAGTAGAGATCAAACGATGACCGGCAAAGAGATCCTCCGTGTTGCGATGGAACAGTCTGCAGTAGATATCAACTGCAAGGCAGCAGATTTTTTATGTGACTATCCCGTGATTGTTAAGTCCGGCGTGGGGCCAGGTGCACGGAAATATTACAAAGAACCGATTGCCTGTAATCTGGTTTCCTATGGGAATAATATTGTGGCGTCTGTGCGCGATGAGTACAGGAAAGTGATAGAAGAGTATGTCAAGAAATTCGAATTTTATCATTGTTTTGAGACGCCAAACATGCACTGGCTGAATGCAAGAATGGTCGAGATGGGGCAAAAAATCTGTTTCATGGCGGAATACTATCTTCCGGATGTGGAGAAACTGCATCCTTTGTCCTGTGGTTATGAACTGAAAATATTGAGGCAGCCGGATTTTAAAAATTTATATCAGCCGGAATGGGGAAATGCGCTGTGTGAAGACAGAAAGGAGCTGGATGTTCTGGGAATCGGCGCTTACGATGACAAAAAACTCATCGGGCTTGCGGGATGCTCCGCCGACTGCGATACCATGTGGCAGATTGGGGTGGATGTGCTGCCAGCTTACAGGAGACAGGGGGTGGCGGCGGCTCTTACCAGCTGTCTGGCGCTTGAGATCATAAAAAGGGAAAAAGTTCCCTTCTATTGTTCAGCATGGTCGAATATCCGGTCTGTGAGAAACGCTGTGAAAAGCGGATTTGTACCAGCTTGGGTGGAAATGACGGTGAAGCCGGCAAGTGTGGTGGATGAGATGAATCAATAAATAATCGGCAGCATACAAAGCAAATATGATAGATATGGTGGAAGAGTGTAGATCCTGTTCAGTTTTCAGATTGGGGTTTACACTCTTTTTATTCTATAGGAAATTGCGACAGTGTAAACCAGCGAAGGAGTTTGCGGAACACTTTTCTTTATGGATGTATTGACTATATTCCACAAGTGGAATATAATGTGCTGGAAAGAGTAAGAAGAGACGACAGGAGAAGGGATGAGGAGAGGGATGTTAAAGCATGGAATTTTGGGACTGATAAACTATCACGAAATGACCGGCTATGAGATTATGCAGGTTTTCAAGGATTCGCTGCATTTTTTTTGGAATGCGCAGACAAGTCAGATCTACCGGGAACTGCAGACACTGGAAAATAAAAAATGGGTTTATAAAACAGTTGTGCCTCAGCAGGGAAAGCCGGATAAAAATGTGTATGCCATCACGGAGGGAGGGAAAGCCGAACTCATACGGTGGCTTGCGGACGGCGATCTGGGAATGAATGCGCGAACTCCCGTTCTGATGAAGGTGTTTTTTATGGGGGAACGGAGCCGGGAAGAAAATATCGGGTATTTTGAAAAACTGCAGGCATACTGCGGGAAGGTCCTGGAGAGTCTTGTACCCGTACCGGGGCACATAGAGGCATACAGCGCCTATATTGGTGATCGTGAGAAAGCGCTGTACTGGAAGATGACAGAGGAGCTGGGACGCAGGAATATGCGGACCTATATGGAATGGGCGCATGATTGTATAGAACTATTGGAGAGGGAGGATAACAGATGAAGATCCTTGTCATAAACGGCAGTCCGAAAGGAAATAAGAGTAATACTTATCAGCTGACAACGGCCTTCCTTGCGGGAATGCGGGAAGGGGCGCAGGAGACAGAGGAAAAGATGGAAGTGGAAGAATTACAGATAAACCGGTTGGATATTCATCCCTGTCTCGGCTGTTTTTCCTGCTGGAATAAAACGCCTGGCACCTGCTGTATTCAGGATGATATGGGGGAGGTGATTGGAAAACTGTTGTGGGCAGATGTGACCATATGGAGTTTTCCGCTTTACTATTATACCGTGCCAGGCGCTCTCAAGAATTTGATTGACCGCCAGCTTCCTATGGTGCTTCCCTTTATGGTGGAGAATGAGACACAGACCGGTAACGGGAGCCATCCATCCAGATATGACATGAGCGGAAAGCGAACGGTCGTCATCTCCACCTGCGGCTTTTACACGGCTGAGGGTAATTATGACGGTGTGTACAGCCTGTTTGATCATGAGTACGGCAGAGACGGATATACGGCCATATTTTGCGGACAGGGAGAACTGTTCCGGGTGCCGGAGGTGTCTCAGAGAACCAAGGAATATCTGAATCATGTAAAGACAGCGGGAAAGGAATATTTTGCGGGAGGTATCCTGTCGGAGACGAGGGACAGACTGGAGGAACTGCTGTATCCAAAAGAAATCTTTGAAACCTGGGCTGATATGAGCTGGGGGATTGAAAAGCCGGATGGGGAGAAGGAATCCGACGCATTGCTATTTACCAGGCAGATGGCGGCGCTTTATCGGAAGGAAAGTTTTAGAGGTAAGGAACAAGTGTTGGAAATGTACTATACAGATATTGACGAATGCTATCAGATTGTCATGGGAAGTGAGGAAAGCCATGTTGTGACGGACGGTTCTTTGACAGCCACCACTCGGATTGAGACGCCGTTGTCCGTGTGGCGGTCTATTGCGGCGGGAGAAATCCGTGGAGATGAGGCGCTGTTGAAGCAGCTCTATAGAGTAAAGGGAGATTTCCAACTGATGCTTGACTGGGATGATTATTTCGGCGGTGCAGGGGGCGGGACGGAGAGAGAGTCAGTGTGCCGGCAAGAAAGCGGTGGGAAAATGCATGTGCCCACAAAAGAGACCAATATGAATATCATGCTGATCCCCTGGATGGCATTTTGGATATTTGTGGGAATTAACAGGGAGATCGGAAGCCTGGTCAGTATCGGCGCCTGCGTCTTGGTGCCCTTATTCTATTATCAACATAAAAAGACGGTATATGATGTGGTGAGCGCGGCTTTGGCTGCTGGATTTTCCATGGCGGCACTACTGGGAGCGGATGAGAGAATCGTTTTGCCGCTGTCCTATCTGTCCTTTGGGATGATGTGGACGGTGAGCTGCTTCAATAAGATTCCGCTCACGGCACATTATTCCATGAATGCTTATCACGGGGAAGATGCACTGCGCAATCCTTTGTTTGTGAAGACGAATTGGATTCTGACTTTGTTGTGGGGCATTTTATATTTGCTGACGCCTGTCTGGACCTGGTTTTTGATGGGCACAGGGGTAAAATCATACATAGGCGCCATCAACTCTGTCTTGCCGATTTTGATGGGAATTTTTACAGTATGGTTTCAAAAGTGGTATCCGGCAAAAGTTGCAAGAGGTGAGTAGAGAAGGTTACGGAGGGTTGTTTGATACAGCCCTTTTTGTATATGAAAATATTACACCATTTTAAAAGATTACTATCTGTAAACGGATTTTATGGAATGATAAGATAAAACCATCAAAAATACAGCAAAGAACGGGAGGATAAGAGATGAAGAAAAAGATAATGGCATCGCTGCTCACAGTGGCTATGACAGCGTCAATGCTTGTGGGATGCGGCGGTTCGAACAATGGCAAAGAGGCAGCAGGCGGCGCGGCGGCACCGAGCGGTGATACACAGGAGGCATCGCAGGCAGGTGATAAAAATGAGCCGACGGATACGGGAAGTGAGGCGGCTTCCGGGGATGCGGTGACGATCAAACTGTTCTCCAATCTGCCTGACCGCAAAAATGGGCAGGGTTTGGTAGAACAGATGATTATCGATGAGTATATGGCGGCAAATACTAATGTTACAATCGAAGTGGAAGCTCTTGACGAGGAAGCTTACAAGACAAAATTTAAGGCATACGCAATGGACGGCATGCCGGATGTTGTCAGCATTTGGGGTCAGCCTTCTTTCCTGGATGAGGTGCTGGATGCGGGCGTTCTCGCAGAGTTAAATGAAGACGACTACATTGATTATGGCTTTATTGCCGGATCGCTGGACGGTTTCAAGAAGGACGGTAAATTATATGGGCTTCCGAGAAATACAGATATTATGTTGTTCTACTATAATCAGAAGATGTTTGAGGACAATGGATGGAAGGTTCCCACCACTTATGATGAACTGTTGACGCTCGGGGAGAATATCAAGGCGGCAGGGATTACTCCTATCGCTATGGATGGTGGTGACGGTTGGCCGATGGCATGTTTTCTCACAGACATTATGGTGAAGGTTGCAGGAACTTCTTATGCGGATATTATCAGCAATGCAGTTGCAACAGGTGATTTCACCGCGCCGGAAATTCAGGAGGCAACACAGATTTTAGTTAATTTTGCAGATGCGGGTATGTTCCAGGTGGGATATGATTCACAGGATTATGGCACGACTATGAATCTGTTTACCAATGGTCAGGCGGCTATGTACTGCATGGGAAGCTGGGATTGCTCCATGGCGTTAAATGAAGATATTGCGCCTGAGATCCGTGATAACATTCGTGCTTTCACTATGCCGGTTGTGGATGGCGGAAAAGGTGGTGCAAACGACATTGCAGCATGGAACGGCGGCGGTTATGCGGTATCTGCAAACTCCGCAGTCCAGGCTGAAGCGATCAAATTCCTGAATTATATGTATCAGCCGGATAAACTTTCTAAATATGGCTGGGAGAACGGTGTGGGTATGTCGGCTCAGGATCAGACGCCGTATTTAACGGGGAATGAGACAGATTTGCAGAAACAGGTTATGGATATTATGAAAAATGCGAGCAGTATTTCAGGAACGCCGATCAATGACTGTGGTCCCTCCGCATTCAAGACAGCGATTGAAAGCGAGATTCAGGGTGTATCCAACGGTTCTACCTCTGTGGATGACTTCCTTGCAGCAATCGGGGCGGCATGTGAATAATGACAAAATAGCCTAAGTGATTCAGGGGAGGATGTTCCAAAAGAAAGATACTTTTGAGACATCCTCCTTTTTATCTGAATTTTACATGAGAAATACAGTTTATAACGGTGCGAAAGGAGATTCCTATGAAAAAACTGTACAGCAATAAACTGATCATTTTTAGCCTTGTCCTGCCTGGGATATTGGTTTTTCTGTTTGCGGTGCTGGCGCCAATTTGTCTGAGCGTTTACTATGGCTTTACGGATTATACGGGCATGGGAGAGGCTCATCTGATCGGGTGGGATAATTATGTGAAATTATTTCATGACAGCGCTTTTGGACGATCTCTGAAGAATTCGCTGCTTCTGGCGGTTGGATTTATCTGTATTCAGCATCCGATTGCGATTGTCGTCGCCGCAGTGCTCGATAAACTGCAGGGGAAAGCGGAGGGAGTTTTTAGATGTATCTACTTCATACCCAACGTAATTTCCGTTGCTGTGATTGCTTATCTCTGGAAATTTGTATACAATCCGGATTTTGGACTTTTGAATAATGTGCTGGCGGCATTCGGATACCAGGGGAAGATCAACTGGCTTTCCCAGCAGAACGCCATCTGGTCGGTGCTCATTGTCCTGATTTGGCATGGGTTCGGCTGGGGTATGCTGATCTATTATACGGGTATTAAAAATATTGATCCTGTACTGTATGAGGCTGCATCCATAGACGGAGCAGGATGGTGGAAGACATTTTTCAGTATCACACTGCCCCTTATGAAACCAGTTATCCAGATCAATGTGACAATGGCCATCATATCCGCCTTAAAGCAGATGGAAACCGTTTATCTGTTGACAAATGGCGGTCCGAACAACAGTACGCAGTTTGCGGCAAACTACTTGTACCAGCAGGCGTTCAAGGCGTTTAAGTATGGATATGGCAATGCCATTGGTGTTGTATTTATCATCATCTGTATTCTGGCAACAGTGGCTCTGAATACCATATTCAGAGAGAAACAGGAAGCATAGGAGGGGAGCGGCATGAAAGAAAAAGATAGAAAGATTGGCAAAGTAATTTTATGGATAGTGCTTGTCATAGTTGCAGTGATCCAGCTGTTTCCACTGATCTGGCTGGTGGATTTTTCCCTCGGCAGCAGCAATGAAATGTTTACGAATGGACTGCTTATCATCCCCGAGAAAATACGTTGGGATAATTATGTGAAAGCGTTCGTAGACGGTAACTTTCTGCATTACTTGAAAAATAGTGTTTTGATCAATACCCTGGCGGTTGTGCTAGTCGTTATCATATCTATTATGGCGGCTTTCGCCTGTCAGCGCATGAAATGGAGACTCAGTGGGCTTGTGAGCACCCTGCTTGTCATGGGCATGATGATTCCCATCCATGCGACGCTGCTTCCGAATTACAAGATATACAATATGCTGCATCTGACAGATACCATTTGGGCGCTGTTGATCCCCTATGTGGCATTCTCCCTGCCGCAGGGCATGTTTCTGATGACAGGCTTTATCCAGTCTGCGCCGAAGGAACTGGAGGAGGCTGCGGTGATGGACGGCTGCGGTATCTATCGAATTGTATTTCAGATCATTACACCCATTTTAAAGCCATCCATCGCCACAGTGGCGATTATGACTTTCCTGAATAACTGGAACGAGTTTATGATGGCGAGTACTTATCTGAGCACGCC
The DNA here is from genome assembly GCA_002493835.1 of Lachnospiraceae bacterium UBA7060. Lineage (GTDB taxonomy): Bacteria > Bacillota > Clostridia > Lachnospirales > Lachnospiraceae > UBA3282. The sequence continues at coordinate 34,027 of DLAA01000121.1, forward strand.
GAGATGGAAGACACTGCCGTTTTCGGTGCTGGAGTTTACCGGAGAGTATTCCTCCAATTATGCAGTGCAGTTTGCGGTCATGGCGTTGACGG
>DLAA01000162.1 GCA_002493835.1 Lachnospiraceae bacterium UBA7060
ATATCTGGAGAAATGCGGGAAGGATGAAATTAAGCTGTCCTTTTCGGACGTGGAAAGAATCCTGGGATTCCAATTGCCGGATTCTGCTTATCTCCATCAGCCATACTGGTCCAATTCCGGATCACATCCAATTGCATCCGCGTGGCTGAATGCGGGGTATCTGTCACAGCACGTTGATATGAAGGGGCATACCGTTGAGTTCGTAAAGAAAAACCATCAAAGCCGTCAGATTCAAGGAGAAGCTGAGAAAACGGCAGTGATGTCCAGAGAGAAGTGCGCTGCCTTGGCTTTAGATGAAGCCGTCCGATGTATCCGTACATACTTCAATGAGACAGTGAAGGATTCGCATGGGCGATATATGTCATGGAGACATTGCTACAATGCTTTTGTGGAGAACAGGAATGATGCAGACGAAAAGATGTTTGATTACCTCGCGCTGCATTTGGCATTCTATCTGGCGAGCTGGGGGATGTACCGCGGTTCCTCGTTTCTCCTGCAGAAAGACTACAAAGTCCATATTCCGGTTGTGAGAATTCTTTTGGAGAAAAAATATGATCCTCTTGTGGGGATATCAGCGGAAGGACTTACCGAAGATGCCAATCTGGATCTGTTGGAAGAAGTGGGTGAAAGGATCCGCAGAGCATATGTAGCAGAGCAACCCTCGTTTGAAGGTGCTACCAATAATGCTACGGATACCTTAGTGACAAAGATCCTGTTAGGGACTCTGGGATGTGTCCCTGCTTATGACCGGTATTATGTGCAGGCTGTAAAGCAATACAATATTTCAGCCGGGGTATACAGCAAAGAATCAGTAAGGGATGTTGCAGTGTATTATTTATCTCACAAGGATGAATTTGAAAGCCTCCGAGAGGAATTAAGCACTTGCGGAACCCGGTATCCTGCCATGAAGCTTATGGATATGTGTATGTGGCAGTTGGCATTTGAAACTGATAAGAGAAAGGAGCCATAACCGATGGCTAAAATATATACAGAAATAACAGATATGCTTGATGTAATACAGCAGGATGAGGCTGGGGAGTGGATCATTGACCGTGAGAATGATGGGACTCCGGAGCATCCCATCCAGATGCCCTATGTATCATATTCGGGGATTGTAAAGAAGTTCATGGATGCGGTGTACACATTTGATAAGGATCATCCGGAATACGGCTTGAACCGCTATAGCGACATCCTGGAACGGAACGGAATCAAGTGGGAGAGTGACTCCATGGATGCAGTGGATGTTGCTGACAAGGATGGAATCTGTGTCATGGCGCTTCTGTTGGGAGCGGTCAGGGCAGAAAGGTTCTGCGATGGGGCGCTGCTTGGCTTCTTTAAAAGAGGGAGCATACAGAGGTGGCTGGAGCGCCTGAAAGAGATTGACGCGGGCGGCACAGACAAAAGCAAGCAGATATTTGATTTATCGCGCCTCCCGGCAATACTGGCAAAGCCCAGGATGCGTACCGGCATAGAGCGGTATCAGTTCATCATGGAGAAGGTGCAGCGGGTTGATGTATCCTCAGATGAAGGCTTCCAGAAGACATATGAAAACTTTTATACGCTCGGCCGATATCCAAAGGAGTTCCGGCGGGAGTACTTTGCTTACATGGAACGGGGCAAGGGGGCAAAACCTTCATTCGAAGAAACCTTGTCGTACTTCCGGAAATATGGGGCGCTTGAGGTTTCGTTTTCGAGCAAGCTGGTACATACACTTGACCCGGAGCAGCCAATATGGGACGGGAATGTCACTGGCAGACATTTTGGCTATAGGATACCTGCCTGTAACACAAAAGACCGGGAAAAGAAGATACTTGAGCGTTACGGGCGGTATAAGAGGGATTTCTTAAAGTACATGGCATCCGATGATGGGAAGGCGGTCATCCGGGCATTTGACGAGGCATTCCCGAAAACAGGATTTACGGATTTGAAAAAAGTGGACTTTGTGCTTTGGCTGGATGACGGACAAGGGGAGCCGGGGTGACCAGTCCCTGGAAGTTCATTTCTAAGGAGTGGGGTTAATGGCAGAATTATTTGCGCACAACGAAAGAGTCGAGACGGTTTTTGACCTTATAGGCGGCAAGGAAAACGACATAACCAAAAGCATAGCATGGGCCTTTGTGAAATGCCCGCGTCTGCTGGAGAGGGTAATTGAGAGGCTGCTCCACATTGATGTGGCTGCGGATGGTGTCGTGATCCGGTATCAGGAGTTTGAGAAGGACAAGGGGATCACGGACCTGGAGATAACTGACAACCAAAAGTTCTATATCATCATTGAGGCAAAGCGGGGATGGGTTCTTCCGAGGGAGCCGCAGCTAAGGCTTTATTCGGAGAGGTCCGGGTTTATCAGCAGCCCGGCAAAGGTGAAGGCGATCGTGTCCATGTCGGAATGCACGGAGGATTATGCTAAAAAGCGGCTGCCGACGGTACCGGGGACTACGGTGCTGCACCTTCCGTGGATGACGATATGTGACCTTGCAGGGGAACTGCGGATGAAGACTGCGGGTAAACAGAACTATATTCTTGGGGAATTGGAGAGGTATATTAAGAGGATAATGACTACACAGAATAAGGACACAAATTGGGTATATGTTGTATCACTTGGCTTGGGCAAAGTGGAAATCACACCATTGAAGGGTGAAACGAAAACGGCGGACATTACATATGTGGATATTGTAAGGAAGTACCATAAGTACTGCTGCCCGGTTGGAGGCGGCAAAGGGGGATGGCCTAAAGAGCCACTGACATACATTGCTTTCAGGTACCACGGCAAATTGCAGTCGATCCACCATATAGAAAAATATACTGTTACGGACAATCTGCACCCGTTTGTCCCGGAGATACCGGACGTGGAGCTTTCAGAGACGCATTTTGTATATGAGCTGGGGCCGGCAATCATACCGCCCAAGGATATCCGGACAGGGGACAAAATTGTGATGTCGAACCGTGTGTGGGCGCAGCTTGACACGCTCCTTACATCGGACACGATTACAGAGGCAATGGAAATATCTAAAGCAAGAAATGTATAAATAGTAAGCAACATCCTTTGGATGTTAAACATTGCCTTAAGGTTGAGGGTTATTTTTACTTGTGCAGTGGATAAATTTGGTGTATAATTCTTTACTCAGTTATAAGAGAAATTTAAACAAGAATCGAGAATATGTGTGATGAAGGAGGAAGTGTAATGAAGGCGGCAGAGATTTACAGCGAATTATGCCAATTGCGTAGTTCAAATGGGAAATATGGAAAGGCACCTGTGCAGTTAGAACAGGAAGGCGTTAAAAAAATTGATGTTGAAGATAATGGGACGGATGTGATTTCGCATACTAGGTATGTGGGAGAAGATGGTGGTATAGTAGAGGAAGTAATTACTTCTTATGATCATAGCCGCACATTTGAAATTCGTCCTGACACCAATCATTTTGATATTAGTCTCTTTGACGAAACTGGTAAACAGGTAAATGAGGATCATTATATGCAAATGGATACAATGTAAAAATGTAAAATAAGAAGCAGGAGAATTGAAGAAAAAGGGCGTATCTGAATGTACATTTTGTCGAATCAGTGATATAATATTTTATCATTGATAGGGAGGTGTCAATATGGGTGTTTCGGTTGCCGAGTATTATGGGCAAAGAACAGATGTGGATGTACCCACGATTCAGCCCATTGTAGGGGCAGGTATTTGTCCATTTTCTTCAGGAAATACTTGTAAAAAACTTAAAAGTGGTAACCCGCCGGTCTGTTCTGTCAGAAAACCAGATGGCACTATGTGGATTGTCTGCTCTGATAGACTTTGCAATACAAAAAAGGATTTGCCTTTATGTCAGCATCAGCAGGAAATACTGCTTGACATAGCACGCCATTTGTTTGGTCCGGGTGTAACACCTGATCAGGTATGTGTGAAGCGTGAAGAACGGTTGAATGTGGTAGAAGGGACAAAATATAATGCCGATTATATAATATCGCTTGAGAGTGGGCGGTCGGATTATTCTGGACCGGATAGAATGGTTCTTGAGATGCAGGGCGGAGGTGAGACTTCCAATACGGGAAGAATTACCGATTTGCTGAGAAACTGGGAAACAAATCCTAATCGTACAAATGCTCTTTTACGGATGGAGACAGAGGCATCTACATTAGAAACTAATGCTTGGAGACGGCAACAGGAGCAATTCATTGTTAAAGGCAATATTGCTATGAAGACTTGGAAAGGATATGGAATAGCTTTCTGCGTTGGTACGGTGTTATACGATTATTTGATGAATAAATTAGCATCAGCTAATTTGCCGGATTTAAGAAACTATAACTGGACACTTGCGATCATCGCAATCAAAGAAGATGATTCAAATCCTGCTGTTGCAGGGCCTATCCCAATAATGGTTGATGAGAGCAGAATGTTGTTTACAAATTACCAGACGTTCGTGCAGGCACTGATAAATCAGGGAGAGCCATCTCTTGATGCATTTCGCGGAGAGTTTATAAATTTGAACAACCAGCAAGTGATTATACCATAAATGGAAAAACGAGCGTTCCTTTTGATTGGAAACGCTCGTTCATTTTAGCTGTTAAATTCAGGATAGTATTTTTTATCTGCTTCGATTATGCGAGAAGCAATCCATTCGATCACAGGTACACAGACGGCATTACCTATTGCTCGGTATCGGTTTCCGTCCATCCGACTGGAAAGCCCTGAAGCTGCTCGCACTCGGAAGGGAGCATCCGTCTGACATATAGCATCCGAGCTTCCTCTGGAGTCGAGAGTATAAGTTTCTCCATCGTTTCGGTAACCTTTTCCTTGTGGCCCTGCACTTGCTCTTCGGCCAATGCCTGCATGCTGGATAGAAAAGAGATTTGAGCCCGGTAGGCTTTCATCATTGCCGGAGGCAATGAAGTTTCGCGTTCTGTTGCTCTCGCTATTAGAGATTGGATTTGTTCCGGGTTCAAAAAGTACTTCAGCGGCGCCGATGGTTCCACGACTTGCGACAATGTACGTTCTTCGACGGCGTTGCGGTGTTCCAAAGAATTTTGCATCCAATACTCTCCATGAAACACCATACCCGAATTCATCCAATGTTGAGATGACGATTTTAAAGTCTTCACCTTTTGCGCTGTTAAGAAGTCCGGGAACATTTTCGATAAAAACCCAGCGAGGCCGTTTTTCTTTGATGAGTTCCGCATACTTGTAGAAGAGCCCACTTCTTGATCCCTCCAATCCTTTTCTCTTTCCTTGATTCGCTAATGATAAATCCTGGCATGGAAATCCACCTGCAAAGATGTCTGCCTCAGGAATATCAGCCCCATTAACTTGTGTTATGTCATGGGTGAGTAATGTGTTTGGCCAATGCTGCTTAAGAATCTTCTGACCAAAGGGAAGTATTTCACATTGGAAAATGACTTCCATTCCGGCACGTTCAAAACCTAGATCAATACCTCCAATGCCGCTAAAAAAAGAAGCTACTCTCATGATTAGGTCTCCTTTGACGATTCGGATTCTTTTATAGTACGTGCTGCTTCCATAAGGGCAGTCCTACGGACGAATTCGGAATAAGAAGAATAGTTTTGTAGCATGGCAGCTTTCTTCAGCTTTTCCAACTCTTCAGTACTTACCCGGATGCTCATAGAAATTGATTTATTCATATTCTTACCTCCGTTCCGTATTTTACCTCTTTTGTGCTACAATGTCAATGCTTTCGGCCACGCCATCATGATTATAATTTTAAAAATCGATATCCATGATATCTGGTAAATAATGTTGAGATAGTGGAGAAGTATTAAAAATAGTATTGACAAATAGAACATATGTTTGTAAAATATTTATGCGGATATGGTTATAGGAAAAGACTAAAAAGAAAAAAGGACGGGCATTTTCTATGAATTGATTTTGGCAGCAGGAGGCGGTGCGCATGAAATTTGAAATTGGATCAACAGCTTTTATTGTTGAAAGTAATCGGATTGTGCGTGAAGTAACTGTAGTTAAGCGGAGCGGTGATTTTCATACAGTTAGGTTTGGTACAAATGGTGGCATTCAGGTCAGGGGCAGCAGACTGTTTGCAAGCCAGGAAGATGCAGAAGCGAGTCTAACAAGGAACAGAATAGACAAGAAAAAATACAGTTCCCCATATGATTATTTGCATTGATGGGAGAGGATAAAACTTTTTTCAAAAAAGTAATTGACATCTTCTCCCTTTTTTAGTATAGTGATATTAGCAAGTTAGCGAACAAGCAAGTGCGCTAAAAAATTAACACCTGAAAATGAGAATACGAAGAGAAAACAAAAAGAGAAAACGAAGAAGAGAGAAGAAAAGGTGAAGAGTATGAAGAATGCGAATTTTGGAGAATTCATAAGTCAGAAGAGAGTCGAGAAGCAGATTACATTGAGGAAGATGGCAGATATGCTTGGTGTATCCGCCCCATTTTTAACAGATGTGGAAAAAGACAGACGCAATCCTTTTGACATGGAGAAACTTACCCAACTCGCAAAAATATTAGGTTTATCAAATGAGGAACGTGAGCTTATGTTCAACCTGGCCGGTAAGAAACGGAATGCAGTAGCACCCGACCTTCCTGAATACATCATGGAGAGGGACTATGTCAGCGCTGCGCTGAGGACCGCCAGGGACTTGGATGCTGGAGAAGAAGAATGGAACCAGTTTGTTGAAGAACTGAGAAAGCGAAAGGGGTAAGAGCCTATATATGTATAGACCAGTTATAACAAGAAAAAAATCGGGAGCTCCGGTATTGAGCAGGAAAGAAATAGATTTGATCGGTGAGAATCTTGTCGGGGATTTTATGCCGGATGCTTTGGAAACCCCACAGGAGATTGATATTGATTCATTTGCGCAGAATTATCTTGGGATGGATCAGGACTTTCAATATTTATCGCATTGCGGAGTTTATCTTGGGATGACGGTTTTCAATGACACGGACAAAGTGCCAGTTTACGACCCGCAGCGAGAATGTGCAGATTATATCAGCGCAAAAGCCCATACCGTAATCATTGACAAGACTCTTTTAGCGGAGAACCAGGAACACCGGTACCGTTTCACCATGGGGCATGAGGCAAGCCATGAGTTCCTTCATAAAGAGTATTTTGCTTATGATCCTGACCAGATGACGATAGTTGATTATATCGGGGAAGCTCCGATGCCAATGGTGCAGTGCCGGATAGACACAAAGAAAATGGAAGCAAGGAATTCGGAAATATGGACAGAACGGGATTGGATGGAGTGGCAGGCGAATGCTTTATCGTCTGCAATCCTTATGCCTGTGTCAATGGTAAGGAAAGTTGCTGAAAGCGTAAAAACTACTAGGGCGGTGTTTAGAAATTATATCACTGCAGCTAGGGTTTCAAATGTGTTTAATGTGTCTTTTGAAGCCGCATCATACCGGCTGAAGCAGCTTGGCTATATACCACAGGATGTCCAGATGAGCAGTGATGTGCTGAATATGATTGCCACACAACTTTGCGTATGATTTCTGACAGGAAGTATGCGGATTGCCACAGTCCGCATATCTTTTTACTCAATATGTTAGCAAGTTAGCGAACTAAGTAACAAAAGGCGTTTTGCTAATAAGAGAAATATTTTATAACAATATATATGTAAAAATATTCCAATTTATAAAATAATTGTAGTGGACATGCATATAATAGAATTAAGAAGAAAATTGTCGGAAATGGGAAAATGGAATAGGGTGCAGGGCGTTGGTACAAAGATGTACCAGAGAGTGTCTCTGGCATAAAGAGTGTTATGCTGGTAAGACGGAAAAGGAAGTCAAATCTGACATTGTATTACTTCATAACAGCAAAACAAGCAGAGTAATATGCCAAAAAGACAAATAAATATATTTATGTTGTCAATATTGACAAAAATAAATATGTATTGTAAAATTAAACTAGTGAAGAAATTATTTGTTGAGAGGTAAGAGAATGGATAACGAAAAACAGGAAGAAAAAAATAATGAGGCTATAGAGAGAAAAGAGTCGCAGCAACAGAATATTGTTGACTCGGGTAGTGTGAATTTGGAAACGCCATCAAAAGAGTTGACGAAAAAAAAGAAAAAAATAATCTTGGTAGCGAACCCGAACAATACTAAAAATGTGCGGGTAAACAGGCCGATTCAAAGACCAACAAATGTACTTGAGGCGCAGGAAGGACAACGGGCTGCTGGTTCGAACATTGAAAATCAAAAGCCTGATACAGAAAAAAATTTTAATAAATATATTTGTTTTGCAAATATTCGGGAATTGCTGAAAGCCAGTACGGTGAAAATTGGTCAAATTGAAAAAGAGGCAGGATGCCAGTTAGGCTATATGTCCCGTTTGGAGAAGCCAGGAACATCGAACGAACCTTCAGCAGAGTTTATTGTAACAGCCGCAAAAATGTTGAATGCAAGCCTTGATACACTGCTTATGGTGAATCTGGCAGAAATGACACCGACAGAAAGATATCTTGTGAGTTTTTTTGAAAAATTGCAGAAAGACACCATTGCTGACAAATTGGGGTGGATGATAGAAACAGCCGATAATCTGGCGAATTTGGAAGCGGATATGAATGGATATGTAGATCATCCTTTGTTTGGCTATGAAACTTTTTATGAAGAAGGTGAAACCGAGTATCCGGAGGAAGTATCCCGCATAGTTTTTGTATCTGATAGTTTTGGCCCCCGGACGGCCATCAATGGAGATTGTTATCATCTAAAACTGAAAGGTGGTTCGGTACTTTACCTGATGGACATTTGTAAAAGTTTTTACCATGTGGGTGAGCCGGATACACTTGCTAAAGAGATTTGGATGTTCACGCCAGGAAACGGAACACAGATGCTTGCTAACAGCAGAGGGACATCTCCGCTTTCGCCAATGGTTAATGCACTTGCATCAACAGTGGCTGAACGCATGAAGCATCCAAGGGTAAAGAAGGAAGTGAAAAGCGTAATAGATGCCTTTATGCAGGATGATTTTGGCAGTGAGGATGAAGAACTGCCATTTGCTTGAATCTAGTGTGTATAGAGATGACAGTGTTAGAAGCATCATTGATGAGTATGTGCATGAAAAAAGATTTGTAGATGAAGATTTGAATGAAGAATTGCAGTTCAATCAGGAGGTGAGTATATTATGGAAGGGTTAACCTATGCAAAACATGGACAAAAGAAGCCGCTAGGTCAGTTGGCAAAAATTAATGGGAAAAGGGCAGTTGCTTTTCTTGATAATGATAGGCAAGTGAAGTCATACACTACAGTTGATGAAATTAATGATATGTTCTGTTCAAAAGTTGATATTCCAGAGTACGATTTAGATTTCTGATTATTTTACCATGATTAACGAAGGCGTGTAATCTGGTTATCTTTTCAATAAATTACTGTTTTGTGCCGTTCGAAGGCGTAGCGAGCCAGACAGTATCCAAAAGATGGATGCTGTCTGGTTTTTTCTTGGCAGTAATTTTCCAATAAAATACAATTTAAAATTTAACGTAAAAATAGAAAAATATAATGACTTATTAAATCTTGGAGAGCGTGGAATAGGGAAAACCTCCGCCATGCTTAGTTGAAGGTTTTGTAAACAAGCTTTTGATATTCAGCATATTATATATTATCCCAAGAGAAGAGCAGATGTGGAGGCCATTGATAGTAAGAAAGCTAGAGATATTGCGGCTATACTGCTGGAACAGAGACATCAACAGAAAGCTGTGAGGCTCAACGCTTTCCATGGCAGCCTTTTCATATTAAGCGATATGGTCAGTGAAGGAGTAAAGTTTTTCAAAAATATACTTGGGAATTATATGAAAATCTCGTATTAATATGTACATCTCCTTTTTCGGAGATAGTGGACCCATCAATTCTGTAGAAAATACAGTATTGTTGATGTCCTTTTAGTAGATGATATGCGGTTTATGCTTGGATAATGCATATCCGGCTGCCTTTTTCCACATGGCAAATAGCAAAATTGTAAAATCTGCGGAAGGAAAAAGGAGAAATACATAGCATTAACCTTTGGAATTTGCCTTGTTTCGCACATGAGGTTGCTCATTATATCTTCCGTATATTGCGAAAAAGGAGAAACGGTTCTGAAAAATTAGCAGAAAGCAGGAGTGCTGATAGATGCAGTTGCCTGTTTACTGATAGAGAAATAAAAAATTGTCATAGCCGAGGGAAGTACAACCAAGGCGAGGGATACATACATGAATCTGATGAAAAGTGTTTTTTGCAGATTTATGTCGGTAGCCTTTGCTTCGTGCGTCCTTTCGGAGTCAGAGACGACCATATGAATTCCCTTGCCTTTCGGCTTTGAGAAAGGCAGGGGATTTTTTATGCGGTTACATAAAAGTAGCCGGGGCGGCAGAGTTCACCATTTCTGTAAGGTATGCCCCAAGAGCCGCGGGCCTCCTTTCCGGTCTTGAAACCTGTTTAACAAATTTCAAGATCGGAGGGAATTTAAATGAAAATTAAATATGAATTTGCAGACGGGACTGTGTCGGAGGTCGAGGTGGAGGAGTCCATCGGTGCCGTCATCATTGAGTCAAGGCGCAAAGAGGACAACCTTGCCCGGAAAGAACGCTATCACTGCTATTCGATGGATTCGGTGCAGTTTGAGGGTGATGAGTATGGCACGGAAGAAACGCCGGAAACGCAGATGGAGCGGGAACTGGATACAGAACGTATTGCCCATGCATTGGACGGGCTGTCGGAGGTGCAGAGACGCAGGCTTCTGAAATTTGCGGAAGGGAAATCCATGCGGGAGATTGCGCGGGAGGAAAATGTACAGCACCGGGCAGTTGTGAAGTCCATCGAAGGGGCAAGAAAGATTTTCAAGAAAAATTATTAAATTCCTTAAATGGGGGAGCAAAACGGGTATCCAAAAGGGCTCCCGAATCTCCGTATAGTGAAGGGCAGCAAAAAATGCCTTTCAGAAATGGAGGACATGGCATGGAACACACATTGAAGATCAGTGTTTCAAAAGAGCCGGTATCCGGCGGGATCGTGAGCTGCCGCCATATCTCCGTGAGGGAGCGTTTCTTACGCTTCCTCCTTGGGGAGAAGCGGAGGGTGGCAATCATCGTTCCGGGCGATTCCGTTCGGGAACTGGCAGTGAGTGAAATCATGGAAGGAGGAAGCGTACATGGGAAAAGTGAAGTTACTGCTTGAGGTCATCGGCGACCTGCGTTCCCTTGCTGACAGCCTGCAGGCCGTTGCGGATGCAGTAGCGGACAACGGGACTGCGGAAACAGGGAAGCCGAATGCAAAGGAGCCGGAGAAAGCGGGAAAGGCTGGGAAAGCGGCAAAGAAAGAGGAAAGGCCTGCGGCAAAGCAGACGCAGGAGGAGAAGCCGCTGACACTGGAGGAAGTCCGGGCAGTTCTGGCGGAGAAGTCCCGCGCAGGACACACGGCGGAAGTGCGGGAACTGCTGAATAAGCATGGTGCGGATAAGCTGTCAGGGATCGACCCGGCAGAGTATGCGGCGCTGCTTGCGGAAGCGGAGGTGCTGTGATGGGAAGACACGCCTTACTTTCCGCATCCTCCAGCCACCGGTGGATCGCCTGCCCGCCGTCTGCAAGGCTCTGTGAGAATTACGAGGATACAGGCAGCGAATACGCGCAGCAGGGGACGGACGCCCACAGCCTGTGCGAACACAAGCTGAAAGCTCTGCTGGGCATGGACACATCAGACCCGACAGAGGGGCTTGCCTTCTACGATGAGGAGATGGAGGAATGCGCCAGCGGGTATGCAGAGTATGTCCTTTCCCTGGTGGAGGAGGCCAGGAAGTTTTGCAAAGATCCTGTCGTGCTGATCGAGCAGCGGCTGGACTTTTCCCGGTATGTGGAGGAAGGCTTTGGCACCGGCGACTGTGTCATTATCGCAGATGGGACGCTGTATATCATCGATTACAAGCACGGCAAGGGCGTGGAGGTTTCCGCAGAGGGTAATCCGCAGATGATGCTGTATGCCCTGGGTGCGCTGGAGCTGTTTGACGGCATCTATGACATTAGCGCCGTCCGCATGGCAATCTACCAGCCGCGCCGTGAGAACGTCAGCGTGTATGCCATGGTGAAGGATGACCTGCTCCGGTGGGCAGAGGGTGAGCTTGTCGAAAAGGCGAAGCTGGCTTATGCCGGGGAGGGTGAGTTCTGCGCAGGGGAACACTGCCGGTTCTGCAAGGCAAAGGCAGTCTGCAGGAAGCGGGCGGAGTATAATCTGGAACTTGCAAAATATGACTTTGAGATGCCCGCCACG
>DLAA01000136.1:0-58154 GCA_002493835.1 Lachnospiraceae bacterium UBA7060
AGACAGAGGATGTGAAAATCAAATAAGAGGTGGAGGGGCAGGATGGGAAAGAAACATTATAGCGGAAAAGAATTGATTTACCGCCGCCAGTTAGAGAAGCAGCGGCAGCAGGGCGAACAAAACACGATAAAACAGAGAATGCAGCAAATGAACCAGTTGAAAAAGTCGGTGGAAGCTGCCAGACAGGATATGAGACAGAGAGCAAGGGAGGGAAAAGACAATGCTTTTTCTGATTGATGTTATCAAAGGACTTCTGACGTTTGCGGCAGTATGCGTGGGGCTGGGTATCATGTATCTTGTCTTCATCATTGCCCGTGAAGTTGACTGGGTGATAAAGCAGGAGAACCGCAAGCAGTACAGAGCAAAGCAGAAACAGTGTGACTTCTGCGGACCGGCAGGGAAATATATTGCAGTCATTGTACCGGGTGGATGTTTTGAGCATGGATTGTATATCAGAGTAAGCGGCGCATATCTGCAAATATATGATGGGGAATACCCCGGATTTATTGACAACATAGAAATAAACTTCTGCCCGAAATGCGGCAGGATGTTAAGGGAGGTGGAAAACAATGCAGATGACGGCATTTAACGCAGTGTGTCCGTATAGCACCGCTGGGCGGCTTCTTAATCAGTACAAGGTATACGCTGGAACATTTAGGACATTGCAGAGGGTGCAGTTATCCGGCAGAAGTTGAGATTTATGACAGCAAATATCACACGATAGAGAAAATCAAGGTGGCATAAAAATCGGAAATACCCGCCCCGGCTGGGAACTGGGGCGGTAAATATAAAAATACCAGATACAAGGAGGACACACTGCATGAAAGTATTATCTATTATCAACCTTAAAGGGGGAGTGGCTAAGACCATTTCAAGCGTCAATATGGCGCACATTCTGGCAGCAGTACACGGCTATAAAGTGCTTTTGATCGACAACGACAAGCAGGGCAACGCAAGTAAGATTCTGAACCGCCACAGCTACAGCGGGAAAGGAACGGCAGAAGTAATGACAAAGCGGGGGATTGATCCAGCAGAGATTATCCAGAAAACAGACTATGACGGGTTAGACATTATCACAGCGAACATGAATTTGCTGACAGCCAATTTAGAGGTAATGCTTGACCAGAGCAGACCGCAGCAGACACGCTTCAAGAAGTTTTTGGAGGGCATACAGACAGAATATGACTATTGCATTATTGATAACGCCCCGGATATTAACATTTCCACGATCAATGCGCTGGTAGCGTCTACTGATGTAATGGTCCCTATAACGATTGATGATTTTGCTATTGATGGGTTGGCAGAACTAAAAGAACAGATTGACAATACCCGCGAGGACTTAAACCCGGAATTGCGGTTTTGCGGATGTTTCGTGACACAGTATGACCGCACTAATGAAGCAGACACGCAAGGAGAAAATTTTTTGAGAAGTCTTGATTATCCGTTGTTTGAAACGCATATCAGACGAACACCCAAAATGAAGCCCAGCACATTTGAAAGAAAGCCCATTGTCGTATATTCAAGCAGATGTGGGGCGGCATATGACTATAAAGCATTGGTGCAGGAATATTTAAGAATGTGACCGATTCGGACACGCAAGGGAGGAAAAGCAGATGGCAGAAAGCAGCAAAAAATTCAATCTGACAGAGTTATTAAACCAGAGATCGAAAGAAATCGCACAGCAGGAAACAGCCGCAGAAAAGGGCACAACAACGGACGGAGTAAGTACCACAGCAGATATTGACGACTTGATACCATCAAAAGACAATTTCTATTCCGTTGAGGATGTGCAGGACTTGAAACAGTCAATAGAATTGCTGGGGATATTACAGCCGCTTCTTGTAACAAAAGAAAATGATAAATGGCGCATTATCGCAGGACACCGCCGCCGCATTGCAATCATGCAGCTGGTGGACGAGGGAAAAGAACGTTTCCGCAATGTGCCTATCATGGTAAAGCAGACAAAGAATGCAATTCTTGATCGTTTGGCACTTATTATGACAAACCGTTTCAGAGAAAAGACAGACTGGGAGAAAATGACAGAGAGTATTGAAACGGAAAAATTAGTGCAGGAATTGAAAGAGCAAATGGACATTCCGGGGCGCACCCGTGATTTGCTGGCAGAAATTATTGAGACTTCCCCGGCGCAGCTGGGGAGATATAAAGCGATCTATAATAATTTGACAGCAGAACTAATGGCAGAATTTAAGGCGGGGAAAATCGGCGTTTCTGTCATTTACGAGATTTCGCAGCTTGAAAAGGAATGGCAGTTACAGTCATTAGAAGTATTTCGGGAAAATGGGACACTTGCGTTGCCGGATGTAAAGGAAATTAAACGGCAGCAGGAAGCGGCGGCACAATTAGATGATATAACCGGGCAGCAGGACACGCAGGAAGCCGCACAGACGGAAGAAAACGTGGAGGGTGAGGAAATCACCGAGAAAGACGAAGAAACGGCAGCAGAGGGCGCAGAGGAAGACACAGAGGGAGAATATGTTGATCCGCAGCCGGAAAGCATTGTTTCTCTTTGCTATAGCTGCACAAATTATGAAACTTGCCACGATAAGAAAGCAACCGTCACAAGCTGCAATGCCTATGGAAACCGCAAAGAAGCATATAAAACGGACGAACAGCGGTACAATGAGGAACAAGCGAAGATTGACGCGGAAACCAGAAAGAAACTGCGGGAGCAGCGGGAAGAAAACATGCAGCAGGAACCAGAAGAAAAGCAACATGAAGAAATCCGGCTTTCTCCGAGCAGATACGAGGAAATCACAAGTGAAGCACTGACATTCCTGCTTTTGAAAAAAGATGGATTCAAAGTCGGTGAAGAATTATCATTGCCGGAATACAAAGACGGGCAGCAGACGGGCAGGACGCTTGAAATTATGATTTCTTATGTGCTGGAAGACTGGACGGGGCTTGATGATGATTATTGCATTATCGGTTTTCACATTATGAGTTACACGCCAGCGGCAGCAGTAGCAGCGGACGGGGCAGATCAGCCCACATTATTACCGGGAGCGTGATCAATTATGAAGACGAAAACAATTATAAAAATAAGCGGCGTTGTCATATTGGCAACTGCCGCAAGTTTCGCGTTTCTGCTTTATAAAGTCGGAGAAGAAACGGCAATGGTTAGGTGCGGAAGTAGAAACAGAGAATACACTGGAAGGATCGGAGGATAAACAATGTTTTGGTTTGGAAAAAAGAAAGAGAAAGCAGAAGAAATAGTTCCCACAAATACTTCTATCGAAGAAGAAATGGGGCTGAAAGAATATGTGAGTTTTGATAGTGTGAAAGCACATCTTGTGGACATTCTGGAAGAAAACAGAAGGTTGAAACAGGAAGAAAAAGACCAGAAGGACAGAGCATATAAAGAGCGGCAGGAGGAACGGAAACAAAAAGAACTTGCGTTGATCGAAGCCGACGAATGGAAAAAACGCGCAACAGAGAAAGACGAAGAAATCAGAAAGCTAAAAAAGATAATAGACAAACAGGATGAAAAAATAGAACAGCTGGAAGGGCAGCAGAACGAATTAAAGACAGAAGCGGAAATGGCACGGGTGGCAGCAGAAAAGACGCGCAAGGAATATGCAGAGAAGAAAACTTGCGCCGATTGGCTGAAAGAAAGTCTGGAAAAATATTGCGGGTATGAATGGGAAAAAGTGAGGAAAACGCAGCTTATAGACATTCTGAAAAAGATAATGAATGAAGATAATGGAAACGGATAGCAAGGAAATAAGAATGGGCAAAAACGGTGCAAAAGGAGATTTGAGCATGGATAAAAGCAAGGTAATAGAAATTCTGGAATTTTACAAAGAGATCGACGGAGAAATTTCTGCACATCGTCGCATTTTACGTGATTATGAAAGCCAGTACTACAATACGATAGGCGGGATGGAGAATGACGGGCAGCCAAAAGGACAGTACCACATTTCACATACGGTGGAAAATGCTGCAATGAATATCCCGGACTATGTGCGGGAAGATATGAAATACTACGAAGAAAAGGTGCAAAAGCTACAAAGGATAAAAAGTCAGATTTTGCAAGAGATTTCCCGCTTGAAGCTGAAAGAAAAGACTATTATTTTTGACTATTACATATATGGCATGAAATGGGAGCAAGTAGCGGAACACAATCACTATTCAGACAGACAGTGCAAAAACATCCGGGACACAGCAGTTGAAAAGCTGGCTGAAAGATTACAGAACAACGATTTTATAAGGGAATTTAACATGATCAAATAAAAATGATTGCCCGATATTGCACACCGTATTTTGCTATAATGAATTTGCAGGAAAACCGCTTGTTTTCACACTGTTTACAAGCTGGTTTTCAAAATTTGAAATCATATAATTTTTTTATACTTCCGTAAGTTTTCAAGACTGCAAAGAATGAAAACGAACGAAAGGGAGGTGGACAGGATGGGAAGACCGAGAAACCCACAGCGGGATTTGTCGCTCAAAAGATATCTTGAAGCGGGCGGCGAAATCAGCACGGCAAAACTGGCACAGCTGGCGGGAGTGACAGAAAGCCGGATCAGAAAATGGAAGTCAGAAGACAAGTGGGAAGAAGCACTGAAAAAGAAGCCTAAAAAAAGGGGCGGTCAAATAGGCAATAAAAATGCGGCAGGAAAAACCCCGGCAAAAAATGGAAACAAAAATGCAGTCACGCATGGAGCATTTGCAAAAGCAGGGGTTGAAGATATACCGCCAGAAAAGGCAGAAGAAATTCGCAACATGAAAACGCCGGAAGCTATGCCAAAAATGATGGAGGAATTGCAAGCACTTTATCTACGAAGAGCATATCTTGAAAAACTACTGGAAGAATATGAAGCCCCAACAGCAGGAGGGTTTTACGCTGACAAGATAGTACACATGATAGTGCCTAAAAGCATGGAGGACAAACAAGCAGAGGAAGCAACAGGGATTGAAGCAGGGGAAGCAGCAGACCCGGAAGCCATAGAGGGGCAGCAAGGGGAGCACTTCAAAACGGCAATGAAGTCTATAATAAAATCAAGCCCGTTCGATAGAGCAATGAAGGTAGAAGCAGAATTAAATAAACTACACGGGCGTATCATCAAGCAGCTTGACAGTATCAAGTCATACGAGATGGAGAGTCGCCGCTTGCAGCTGGAAGAAAGAAGGCTTGAACTGATGAAACAAAGGGTCACGGGAGAGATCGACATCAACCCAGAGACGGAGGAACGGGAACCGGGAGAAAACGGCGTTGATGATCTGCCGTGAATAGGTTCTTCCGGCGTTTTGGGAGGGGTGAGGGTACGTTGACGCCCATGCCTTGTCTAGCTATAAAATGGGAAAAATCGCTTTCGAAAATGCCAGAAAAATAATAAAGGGGGTACGGTTTTGAAATTATATACAGTCAAGGCGGTTGCGGTATGGCTGGACTTGACAGAATCCAGAGTGCGGCAGCTGCGCAAACAAAAAATCATAAGTGAATATCAGCCGGGGTTGTATGATTTGAAAACCGTAACACATGAATACATAAACTATCTGCGGAATAACAGCCCAACGGAAACAAGTGTTGACTACAACACGGAACGGGCAAAGCTGGTGCGGGCAAAACGGGAAAGTCAAGAACTTGAATTGCGGCTGAGAAAGAACGAGTTGCACGAAACAGAGGAAATTGAAAAAGTTATGACAGATACTTTGATAAAATTCAAAACAAGACTTATGGCAATTCCCGCAAAACTAAGTCCGATACTATCAAAGAAAAAGGACCAGACAGAAATTTTTAAGCTGCTAAAAGCGGCGATTGATGAAGCACTGGAAGAACTGGCAGACTTTCAAAAACTGTTTGGGTATACAATAGAGAATGAAGAAAAGAACAGCTGATTTATTAAGCCGGGTATTTTCAGTATTGAAGCCACCGCCAGACTTGAAATTGTCGGAGTGGGCAGACAATTTCCGGCAGCTATCTTCCGAAGCGTCCGCAGAGCCGGGAAGATGGCGAACATCAAAAGCACCATACCAGAAAGAGATCATGGACGCAATAACTGATATAGACGTAAAAAAAGTTGTTGTTATGTCTGCGGCACAAGTAGGAAAGACTGACGCAATGATCTTAAACCCAATAGGTTATTACATACATTATGAGCCGTCCCCGATTATGGTATTACAGCCAACAATACAGATGGCAGAAACATTTTCAAAGGATCGGCTTTCACCAATGCTGCGAGATACGGCAGTATTGACGGACAAAGTAAATGATAAGAGCCGGAACAGCGGAAACACAATTTTACAGAAAATATTTCCGGGCGGGCATGTGACAATGGTGGGCGCAAACAGCCCATCAAGTCTTGCTTCCCGTCCGATTAGAATACTTTTGGCAGATGAAATTGACCGCTACCCGGCAACGGCAGGAAGCGAGGGAGACCCGCTTTTTCTTGCCGCTAAGAGATTAACAACTTTCTGGAATAGAAAAGAAGTTGACGTGTCAACACCGACAATAAAAGGGCTTTCAAGAATTGAAGTGGAATATGAAAACAGCAGCAGGGGAAAATGGAACGCACCTTGCCCGTGCTGCGGGGAATTGCAGCCGCTTACATGGTCCGGCATTGTGTTTAATAAAGAGGATTTGTCCGAAATTGGTTATGTGTGTAGCAAATGCGGCGTGATTTCAAGTGAAGTGGAGTGGAAAGAGGGATTCGAAGACGGTTGTTTTATCCATGAAAACCCGGAAAACCCAGTGAAAGGATTTCACTTGAATACATTAGCTTCCACGCTTTCAACGTGGCGGGAGGTTGTAGAAAAGTTTCTGGTTGCCAATGAGGAAGTCAAAAAAGGCAATGTGGAACTGATGAAGGTGTGGACAAATACAGAATTAGGGGAAACGTGGGAGGAAGACGGCGAAACCATAGAAGACGAAGAACTGATGAAACGCCGGGAGAATTACAACTGCGAAATTCCGTATGATGTGCTTTATTTGACAGCAGGAGTTGACACACAGGATGATAGATTTGAAATTGAGGTAGTCGGCTGGGGTCCAGAATATGAAAGTTGGGGCATAAAGTATGCGGTGCTGTACGGAGATACTGGGAATATGCAAGACCCGGTATGGAATAATCTTGATATATTTTTGGCGCAGACTTTTGAAAAGCCGGACGGAACAAAATTGAAAATAGCAGCAACGTGTATAGATAGCGGAGGTCACAGGTCAAATCAAGTATATAAATTCTGCAAACCACGTTTCAATCGTCGCATATTTGCAATAAAGGGAAGCAATGACAGCGCAGCGGCGTACATACAGAAACCAACAAAGAACAACCGTGAACAAGCCTATTTATTTACTATCGGAGTTGATACCGGGAAAAGCTGGCTGATGGACAGATTAAAACTGACAGAGCCGGGACCCGGATTTTGCCATTTTCCAAGAGAAGACGGAAGGGGATATGATGAAAAGTATTTTAAGGGGCTGTCATCCGAAAAAAAAGTTATGCGGTACAAGATGGGAAGACCATATTTTGCGTGGGAATTGAAAGACAAAGGCGAACACAAAAGAAACGAAGCACTTGACTGCCGGAATTATGCAACGGCAGCTATTGAAATAACGGCACTTCCGCTGAAAAAGCCGGAAGAAACAGAAAGGAAGCAACAGACAGAAAACACACCCGGAAAGAAAAAAGGACGGGGAAGAAGAAGTGGAGGAATAAGCTAATGGCAGGAATTACGCTGGAAACGGCAAAAAGACACCTTGACGCATGGTTAGAAGCGGAACTGGCAGTGACAAATGCGCAGTCTTACACAATCGGCAGCAGGATAATGACAAAAGCCGATCTTGAAGAAATCCGAAAAACTATTGATTATTGGAACGCAAAAGTAGTGGAACTAGAGAACGCCAAGAAGAACGGAGGACGAAACCGGGCATATAGAGTCGTACCGCGCGACTTATAAGCAAAACATTTCCCGCAATTTCCCTTTTTCGGGGTTTATTTCCCACCATTTCCCGAAAAAACAATATAAAATGATAACGTGAATAAATAGGAAGACAGGAAAGCACCCGTTAAACGGTGCTTTTTTCATGCAGTGTAGCGGGCAGGAGGTGAAAAGGAAGTGGGCATTGCAGCAATGATTGACAGAGCGATTGCGACGGTAGCACCAGAAACGGGGCTGAAAAGGGCGGCTGCACGGCATAAAATACAGATTTTGAACAGCGGATATGGAAATTACGGGGCAAGCACATTCAAAAAATCGCTTGCCGGGTGGATGTACGCCGGAGGATCGCACCGAGAGGACATAGAGGACAATATTTCAATACTGCGGCAGAGAAGCCGTGATTTATATATGGGCGTGCCCATAGCAAATGGCGCAGTAAAGACAATGCGGACAAATGTTGTGGGGAGGGGGCTTCACCTAAAACCAACCATTGACCGTGAAGTTTTGGGAATCACAGCAGCACAAGCGCAAAAGTTAGAAAAGCAGATTGAACGGGAGTGGAGATTGTGGGCAGAAAGCCCGGATTGCGACATAGAGCGCATAGACACTTTCTACGAGTTGCAGCAGTTGGCGTTTCTAAACTGGCTTATGTCCGGGGATTGTCTGGCGGTACTGCCGATAAAACCAAGATTAAACCAGCCGTATGATCTGCGGGTACAGCTTGTGGAAGCGGACAGACTTTCCAGCCCGGACTACTGCGACACTTTCGACAACAAAATTGTTGGTGGCGTGGAAGTAGACAAAGACGGTGAAGTGCTAGCCTATCACATATCAGAACAACACCCGTTGTCATATGAGGTTACGGACATTAAATGGCATAGGGTGGAAGCATACGGCAGGAAAACAGGAAGAAGAAATGTGCTGCACATTATGACCCGCGAGAGGATAGGACAGCGAAGGGGCGTGCCGTTCCTTGCCCCGGTTATTGAAAGTTTGAAGCAGCTGGGGAGATACACAGACGCAGAACTTGTGGCGGCGGTAGTATCTGGAATGTTTTCTGTATTCATCGAGAAAGAAGACGCAAGCGGGGATAACGCGGTGGGGACGATGATACCAGAAGAACAGCAAGTGGACGCGGAAGACGAAAGCAGCCTTGAAATGGGTCCCGGCGTGATTATGGACCTAAACCCCGGAGAAAAAGTACACGACACGAACCCCGGAAGACCGAACAGCAATTTTTCCATGTTTGTGGAAGCCATATGCCAACAAATAGGGGCTTCCCTTGAAATCCCCTATGAATTGCTTGTAAAGCGTTTTAACGCGTCTTATACGGCGAGTAAAGGCGCATTGGAAGAAGCGTGGAAGATGTTCAGAATGTATCGGGCGTGGCTTGCGGCAGACTTTTGCCAACCGATCTATGAAGAATGGCTGGCAGAAGCGGTGGCAAAAAAACGAATTGACGCGCCCGGATTCTTTACTGATCCGCTGATTAGAAACGCATATTGCAGGGCAGAGTGGAACGGACCGGCAAAGGGTATTCTTGACCCAGTGAAAGAGGTAAACGCAGCAGAAAAGAGGGTACAGAACGGCTTTTCTACACGCAGCAGTGAAACAATGGAAATGACTGGCGGCGATTATTTCAGCAATGCAGACCAGTTGAAACAGGAAGAAAAGAAATTAAGTGAGGTGAAAAAAGTTGCCAAAGGAAGCGAACAGCAAAAACAACAGCCCACAGGGGCAGCAGGGGAAGAAGACCCCGGAGGAAAACAACAGCCAGCAGGGAAAGACCACGCAGGGAAGCAGGGACAATCAGCAGACCCCGCAGGGGGTGACAACAAATAAATTCTGGGATTTCATACCGGGGACGGAAACAACACCCCCGGAAATGCTTCTGTATGGACCGATAAGCAGCCAGCAGAGTTGGTGGGAAGACAGAGTGACACCGCAGCAATTTAACAAGGAACTTGCAGCACTGGGGGACGTGCCGGAAATCGTTGTGCGTATCAACAGTGGCGGCGGTGATGTGTTCGCCGCAAACGCGATTTTCACCAGATTAAAGGACCATACGGCAAAAATCACAGTGAAAATTGACGGCTGGGCAGCTTCGGCAGCCACAATCATTGCAATGGCTGGGGACACAATCAAGATAGCAAGAAACGGCGTTTTCATGATACACGACCCGGCAATGACCGTCTGGGACACTTTCAGAGCGGAAGACTTTGAAAAGATGGCTGACGAATTGAAAGTGATTAAGCAAAGCATAGTCAACACTTACGCAATGAAAACGGGCATGGGTGCTGACGATATAGCCGACTTAATGAGCGAAGAAAAGTGGTGGACGGGTGACGAAGCAGTGAAAAACGGTTTTTGTGATGAATTGATGTTTGAAGAAGCGAACACAGTCATTGAAAACGCTTCAAAAATCGTGGTAAATTCCACACCCATTGACATTTCAGCTTTTAAGACGGTCCCTAAAGTGTTATTAAACAGCCCGCACAATCCGGGTGGTTTGATAAATAATAGTGCAGCAGCTAAAACAGAGCCAAAGGAGGAAAAAGAAATGGCAGCAGCAGAAAACAACATTGGAACGGTTGACGCACTGAAAGCCGCATACCCGGATTTAGTGGCAACCATCCAGAACGAAGCAGCAGCGGCAGAAAGAAGTCGTATCAAAGCTATTGAAGATATGGCGGGCGGCAATTATGCTAACCTTGTTTCTGACGCAAAATTTGAACACCCTTGCACGGCAGAGCAGGTGGCAATGAAAATCATTGCCGAACAGAACAAGCAGGGCGGGCAGTACATCCAGAACCGCAACGCTGACGCTGACACTTCCGGCGTGAACGGAGTTGCAGGGGCAGAAAGCGAAAATGGCGCAGAGGGAAAGAACCCGTATGACACAGCTATTGACGCATTGAACTTTGACTAAGGGGAGGGAAGAAAGATGGCAAAATACGCAGTCGAAACAAGAAGCACAGAACCCAAGAATTTTTTTGCCGGAGACTTCCCCACACTGCCGGAAACCGGGACGGCAGGGGGAAAACTGGCAGAGCATACGCCCGTGATCCAAAATGAGAACGGGGAAATTGTCGCGGTTGCAGCGGAAACAGCAGGGAGTGTAATCGGAATTACGGCAGAAGCGGCAGAAAAGGACGAACCCGTTGTTTATTATATGACGGGAGAATTTTTCGCTGACGCACTCAATATGCCGGATGGCGTGACAACAGAAGACATTAAGGACAGCTTGCGCAAGTTGTCAATCTTTTTGAGATAGGAGGAAGAAAAGATAATGGCACATGAAGTATCTATTTATGAACCAAGAACAATGGGCAGGGTCATTCAGAAGCTGCCCCCGGTAAGGACGTTTTTCAGAAGCACTTTTTTTCGCCATGAGGAAACATTTGTGACAAAAAGTGTTGATGTGGATTTCAGAAAGGGCAGCAGGAAAGTTGCACCGTTTGTGTCGCGTGTGATCGGCGGTAAGATTGTACCCAATACCGGGTATGAAACAAAAACATACACACCGCCATTGGTTGCCCCGGAGAAAGTAACCACCATTGATGATCTGCTTGAGAGAAGACCGGGCGAAAATATGTATTCCGGGAAGACCCCGGCGCAGCGGGCAGTCGAAAAGATGGCACAGGATTTTATTGAATTGCGGGAAATGATTACCCGTCGCGAAGAATTAATGTGCGCACAGACGATTTTCACAGGGCAAATTCCCATTATCGGCGACGGCGTGAATAAAGTTATCACGTTTGGATTTACGAACCACGAGGAAATCACAACGGCGGCTAAGAAGTGGACGGACGCAAAGAGCGATCCCATTGAGGACTTGAAACGCTGGCATGAAACGGTGCAGAAGAACGGCTTTTTGAACTGCGATATTTGCGTTATGGGAAAAGACGTTGTGGCTACATTTATGAACCACGCCAAGGTGAAAGAATCGCTGGACGTTAAAAACTACAATCTGGCAGTTATCCAGCCCCGGCAGCTTCCGAACGGCGTAACCTATCTGGGAACCATACATGAAATTGGTCTTGACATATACAAATACAATGAATGGTATCTGGACGATTGGACGAACCCGGAGAAGCCGGAAGACAAGCCGCTTGTCCCGAATAATAAGCTGGCGTTGCTTTGCAGCAGCGTTGACTGGTCGATGTATTACGGGGCAATTACTTTACTTGACGAACCTAACGGAAATTTCCGCACCGTCGAGGGAAAACTCGTGCCGGACACATGGACAAAGCGCAAGCCCGCAAGAAGGTTTCTCAATATTTCTTCCGCGCCGCTTTGTGTTCCGCATGATGTAGACAGCTGGTTTGTGGCGCAGCCTATATGATGGGAGATTTCAAGGCATTGCTTGACAGCGATATGAAAGTTTTTCACAATCCGGCAGAAATGGCGAATATAACAAATATCTGGTATTCAGAAAAACAATACACGGTCCCGGCAGTAATCGACCATACAGCGGCAGAGGATCGGAAAAAGACAGAAAAAGACCATATAGAGGGAATATACCGGGCAAATTGTCTGGTATATATCGCTCTGCGTGATTTGGGGTTTATTCCGAAGAAGGATCGCAAAATTGAAATTGAAGTAGCGGGAGCGGTAACGGAATATCGGATCGAAAAAGCGGATTGCGAGGATGGCGAAATCATACTGGAATTGGAGTTGATGGAAGAATGATTGAAATAACTTCCGAAGCTATTGAGAGAGCGGAAACATTGCTGGCAGGAGTGCCAAAAGGTGCGGAGAGGGCTTTTTCCAATGCAATCAACAGAGCGTTGGCTTACTCAAAAACAAAAGCGTTCAAAGAGGTAAGAAAAGTATATGCAGTAAAACAAAGTGACCTTAATTCAGCAACGGCAACACGAATACAAAATGCAAATACCGGGAATATAGCCGGATTTGTTTCGTTTTCCGGGGTAAAATTGCCATTGTATAAATTTAACGTGTCACAGAATGCGCCAAAGAAGTCAAAAAACATAAGGGCGGGCTTGATGAAAGGAAGCTGGACAGAATTTGAACACGCATTTATAGCACAAATGAACAGTGGACACATTGGAATATTTGAGCGGACTACATCAAAACGATTACCTATTGAAGAAATTATGGGTTTATCTGGAGCGCAGATGGTACAAAACGAAGTAATTATTGACCAGTTATCAGAGGAAGCGCAAGAAAAGGTCAACGAGCGTGTAATGCACGAAATTGAGCGCATTTTGAACGGC
Organism: Lachnospiraceae bacterium UBA7060; assembly: GCA_002493835.1. Lineage (GTDB taxonomy): Bacteria > Bacillota > Clostridia > Lachnospirales > Lachnospiraceae > UBA3282. The sequence goes on from DLAA01000136.1 coordinate 13,137, forward strand.
TATGGAGGGTAAGGCATGACACCAATTATATTGCTGGATGATTTGCAAAAGTTTATCGAGGAGAACACAGCAGATATACTACTTGAAGTCAAAGTGAGGACAGGAACGGCAACGGAGAAAGAGAGGGCGGCAAAGGTCTATAAAATGGGACTGCCGGAAAAAGACGACAGTACACAGCAGATACCATATATTTTGCTGAAAGTGTTGACCGGGGAAGACGGGAAAGAGGATTTGCAGCCAAAGTCAAGCAAAGTCCGGGTGCGTATGTTGGTAGCCGTATATTCACAAGACGGAGAGCGGGGACCGCTGGCGTTATTAAACCTTATTTTACGGATACGGGAGCGTTTGCAGAAGCAACACATAATCGGCGGGCGTTTCTGCCTTGAATATCCGTTTGAATACATCATATACCAAGACACAACACCCCCGTATTATCTGGGGGAAATCATGACAATATGGAGCATACCAACTATTGAAAGAGAGGTGCGGGGAATATGGCAGTAAAGAAGAATGCCACAGCAGCTGCAGAGAGCGAAAAAGCGGCAGAGGTAGTCAATTCTACAAGTGAAACAGAAAACACCGTAAATGGGGCGCAGACGCAGCCACAGACGGAAAATAAAGAGCAGGACACAGTAAAGCTAATCTATATCGGGCCGACACTGCCGAAAGCAATGCTGAAAAGCAATCGGATTTTTGAGGGGACGCGGGAAGAAATCAAGAAAGAACTAAAAACAGTACTTGAGAAATTCCCGCTGGTAGAAAAGCTGCTTGTCCCGGTTGAAAGTTTGGCAGAGAAAAAAGACAAAGTACGGTCGGCTGGAAACATTCTGAACAAATATTATTCAGACCTTGTTTCGGCGGCAGCAGCAGTGGAAGTGGAGGGATAAGACAATGGCAGACATTACACATGGAGTGAGTACAGCAAAAAAAACGACAAGCGTATCAACGCCCGTTGTCGCGGCAAGCGGCATACATTTTGTCGTAGGGACAGCCCCGGTGCAGATGGTGGACGGCAAAGTAAATGAAGTGATCATGGCGCAGACATACGTGGAAGCGGTGCAACAGCTGGGCTATTCCGATGACTGGAAGAAGTACGGGATTTGTGAAGAAATTTATTCCGCTTTCCTGCTTTATAAGACCAGCCCCATTTTTGTTGTAAATGTACTTGATCCCAAAAGGCACAAAATGGAAGTGTCTAAAAAGAACATGCAGCCGGAAGACAATCAAATTTTACTTCCGATTGAAGCGATCGCGGACACAATCAATATCACAGATAAAGAAAAAGGATCGGACTTTGACGTATTTTACAATGATAATAATTGTGTCATTGAATTTCTGGGAGAAAAGCCACAGACAGAAGAAGTGGAAGTGGGTTATAGCGAGGTTGACCCGTCACAGGTTACGAAAGATGATATTATCGGAGGTTATAACGTAGCCACACACGCAACAACCGGGCTGGAATTGATCGACAACACATTCCCGAAATACACGGTTGCCCCGGATATTATATTGTGTCCGAATTGGTCACATGACCCGGAAGTGGCAGCAGTAATGGCGGCAAAAGCAGAGAACATTAACGGATTGTTTGAAGCGATCGCAATTCTGGATGTGGACACAGCAGAGGAAAGCGGAGTGACACATTACAGCGAAGTGCCGGAGTGGAAGAAAAAGAAAAATTTCACAAAGAAAATGGAGATCGTATGTTTCCCGAAAGTTGCACTGGGGGATAGAATTTTTAATCTTTCAACACAACTTGCGGGCTGCATTAGCGCAACGGATAACGACGAAGATTTAGGCGGCGGTACACCGTGCGAAAGCGCGTCAAACAAGTCGTTGCAGGCAGACAGAATGGTTACTGCAAGCGGAAAAGAAGTCGTGATGGATTTGCAGAATGCAAACTACTTGAACGAAAACGGTATTGTAACGGGCTTGAACTTCTACAACGGGTTTGTAAGCTGGGGAAATTATACAGCTTGCTACCCGTCGAGCACGGACCCGGCAGATTATTTTTACAATATCAACAGAATGTTCCGCTGGGTTGCAAAAAATGTAATTCTTTCTTACTGGTCATACATTGATCGCAGAATGTCGCGGGTATTAATTGACGCAATTCTGCAAAGTGTAAATGACTGGCTGAACGGATTAACAGCAGAGGGTAGAATACTGGGCGGCGAAATCGTGATGGAAGACAGCGAAAACCCGACAACAGCACTGATGGCGGGAAAAGTCAAATATCACGTCTATTTAACACCGCCTAGCCCGTTGCAGAAAATTGATTTTGTGCTTGAATATGATTTCTCATATTTGGAAATGGCACTGACAGCGTAAGGAGGGAACACAAATGGGAAAGATAGACGAATTTGTTGTAAGCTATGCAATGTACGAAAACGGTACAGAGTATATGGGGACAACAGAAGTTACGTTGCCGGACCTTGAATTTATGACGGAGGAATTGAGCGGGGCAGGAATCGCGGGAAAGGTTGAAGAAGTAATAACCGGGAATATGAACGCAATGACAACTACTTTCAATTTCCGTACCGTTGGGAAGTGGACGGCGAGACTGCTTGAACCGAGGGTGCACAATATTGATTTAAGAGTGGCACAGCAGAACATGGAAACAAAGGACGGGACAACAAGCGTAAGCGGATTAAAGCACATTATGAAGATCAAGCCGAAGAAAACGGCACTGGGGAAAGTGTCGGCGGCTACCACATCGGACGCAAGCGGCGAATATTCGGTGCTTTATTATGCGCTTTATGTTGACGGGGTAAAGGTAACGGAAGTTGACCCGTTGAACTTCATCTGCACAATTAACGGCAGGGATTTTTTGGAAGAAGTCAGAAAAGCACTGGGAAAATAAGAAAAACAACAGATCACAGAAGCAGGAGAAGCCAGCGGACACCCGCTGGCGTTTTTCTGCAATTTTTTAAGAAAAATGGAGGAATGGAAAAATGGATGGAACGACAAAGAATATCAACGCAGAAGCGGAGGAAATGGAAGGGGTAGTAACCGAAGAGGAAATGAAGGAAGCACAGAAGACCGGGACGGTGGATTTTTCTGCAAAGAAAGAGGAAAAAGAAAATTCCGGCACTTATGTACACAAATTCAAAGACCCCGTTGAAATAATGGGTAAAAAGTATACATCATTAACGTTCTATTTTGATCGTTTGACCGGGGAAGACATAGAAGCGATTGAGGATGAATTGATGGATCAGAACAAATTTGTTTTAACGCCGGAAACATCTTCCTCATTCCAGTGCATTCTTGCGGCGAAAGCGGCGGGAATAGCATCTGACGAAATTAGACGTTTGCCCGTGCATGATTACATGAAAATCAAGAACAAAGCAAGAAATTTTTTAATCAATGCGGGCTAACCAGAGCGAAAGCCCCAGACGGGTCAATAATTAAGATAGAGAACCCGGCAGATTTCTTAAGAAAGCAAGTTTATAGAATGTCAAGGGCTTCACACACGCCCATTCCGTTTTTTATGAAAATGAAAATCCGTGAATTTTTCCGCTGGATCAACAGCGTGAATGAAGTGGAAGCGGAGGAAGAAAAGGAACGGAATGAAAGGCAGTAGGGAGGTGGAAACCGTTGGCAGGGTCGCAAAAAGAATTTGAACTGCTTTTCAAGTTGAAAGCAACGCTGGGCGGCGACTTCAAGAAGAGTTTTAAAGAAGCCGTTGACACCCAGAAGCAACTGCGGGAAAGCCTAAAAAATGTCAATTCCGTTCAATCGAAAATAGACGGCTTTACAAAGCAGTCTACGGCGATTGATAAGAACAAACAAAAGCTGGAAGCATTAAGCAAAGAACATGATCGCTTACAGCAGGAGTTGAACGAAACGGGCGAACCAACGGAAGCACTGCGCCGGAAACTGGAAAGAAACGAAAGCCAGATACAACAGACCACTGCCAGAATAAAAGAACAGGAACAACAATTAAATAGCCTAGGCGAAGAACTGCGGGAAGCAGGAGTGAACACGGACAATCTGACAGGCGAGAATGAACGTTTGCAGAAGTCTTACGATAAACTGAAATCTTCACAAGAGACACTTCAAAATCTGAATGCCAGACAGCAGGAAATCCAGCAGAGCATAGGGCAGACGAAATCACAGCTGACAGGGACATTGGGCGCTATAGGAGCGGTAGGTGCTGCAATTTACGCGGGACCGGTAAAGAAAGCGGCAGAGTTCCAAGAACAGATGTCAACTGTACAGTCCATATCAAACGCAAGCGCGGGGGATATGGCGAGACTGTCACAGAAAGCCAAAGAAATGGGTGCAAAAACCGCATTCACGGCAGCTGAAGCCGGGGAAGCCATGGAATATATGGCAATGGCAGGATGGAAAGCGGAAGACATGATGGGCGGCATTGAAGGGATCATGAACCTTGCCGCAGCGTCTGGGGAAGATTTGGCGACCACATCCGATATCGTCACCGACGCACTCACCGCATTCGGAATGACGGCGAAAGAAGCAGGGCATTTTTCGGATATACTTGCAGCAGCGTCAAGCAACGCAAATACGAATGTTAGCATGATGGGCGAAACGTTTAAGTATGTTGCGCCACTGGCAGGAACATTCGGTTTTACGGCAGAAGACACGGCACTAGCGGCAGGATTGATGGCAAACAGCGGAATCAAAGCAAGCCAAGCTGGAACAACACTAAGAAGCGCACTGTCAAGGCTGGTAAAGCCAACGAGTGAAATGCAATCAACAATGGTGGAGCTGGGACTTGCCGTACAACAAGTTGAGCATGTCGTCGATGGTTCTAAAGTAGATAAACTGCAAGGAAAAGTTGCCGATAAGACAGCCGCAATGCAAAAGGCGCAGATAAGCTACAACAACGCAGTTGCAAAATATGGGGCTGATTCAGCACAGGCACAGAAAGCAGCTATCAGCCTTGAAACCGCTAACCGCAAATTGGCGCAAACGTACGGGGATTTAAGCGCAGCACAAGCCGGAAGCAATCAAGTAGTAGGAATACAAAACGCGCTTCTGACTGACGGAAATGGAAAGATGAAATCATTCTATGAAGTCATGGTGAAGCTGCGGCAGTCATTTGCGGGAATGACAGAGGAACAACAGGCACAGGCAGCAGCGACCTTATTTGGGCAGGAAGCTATGTCTGGTATGCTGGCGGTCATAAATTCTTCTGATGAAGATTTTGAGAAACTGGCTGGTTCGATTAAAGACTGTAATGGATCAGCGGAAAGAATGGCGCAGATCAAGCTCGACAACATGAATGGTCAAATCACGCTCATGAAATCAGCTTTTGACGCGCTACAGGTCGAACTGGGCGAACAATTATTGCCAATGCTCACAGAGGGAGTAAAGAAAATCACTGGCGTAGCAACGGCAATGACAACGTTCGTAAGAGAGAACCCGGAAGCTGTAAAAACGATCGCAAAAGTCGTGGCGGCACTGGCGACAATGCGAGTCGGGTTTTTAAGTCTGAAACTAGCTGGGCTGACGGGGCAGTATGGCATAATAGGAATCATAAAAAAGCTCGTAGGACTGCGGGCTGGAATGATTGAAAGTGCAGCAACAAGCGTTTCCTTTGTGACGAAGCTAAAAGGCGCAGGGGGCGGCATTTTATCCTATTTCGGCAATATTGGAACGGCACTGGGCGGCGTTAAGTCTGCAATAGGAAATGTTTTTAGCGGAAACGCGGTAATTGGAAAAGTAACCGGGTTTTTAGGAGGGATAAGAACAAAACTTGTAAGCGGGATCGCGGGTATCGCAGGGAGAGCCGCAGGAGCGTTGACCGGGGCGGGGTCAAGAATGGTAGGATTTATTCTGACACCGTTTAAAGCAATCGGCGGCAGACTGGGCGGGGTACTGTCTGGACTGGGAAGCGTGATCACAAATAGCCCGCTGGGACGTATAGGGGCAGTTATAGGCGGCGGCATATCAAAAGCGTTCGGGGCGGTGGGAAGTCTGTTTGTGCCGATAGGAAATGCGGTAAAAAGCATTCTCGGACCGATAGGAACGCTTGCAAAAACAGCATTGGGACCGCTGGGAGGTATCGCGGGAAAAGTGCTGCCGATAGTTGGCGTTGTAACAACGGTTATCACTGTATTTAAGATGGTGAAGGAACACTTGCAGGAAATCCGGGAGTTTATCAAAAAGACTTTCGGGGATGAAGCACTGGCAGTGTTTGACAAGGCCGTTGAAGTTATTACCAGCGTAGGCGAAACCATCAAGAATATTTTTTCTGATGGCAATATAGGGGTAGCCCGTGACAAGATACAGGAGATTTTCGGGGACAAAGGGACGGCGGTATTCGATAAGCTGATAGGAATTTTGCGCAGTGTAATACCAGTTGTGCAAGAAGTGATAGGCTTTCTAATGACAAATGTTGTCCCGGTAGTAGAAAATATACTAAATCTCATAATTGGGCAAGTGATACCGGGTATTGTTTCATTTATGCAATCCGCAGCACCGCACATCATGGAAATTGTGGGAAGCGTTGTAGACTTCATAAAAGAAGCTATACCAGTGATTGCAGCCGCAATAAAGGCACTGATGCCAATCATAAGTGAAATAATAGACTTTATTTCAACTTACGTACTTCCTGCCATTGGAGACGTATTTTCATTCATTACGTCGGAGGTATTGCCAATCATTTCACAGATGGTGAAAGCACTACTCCCGGTAATTCAGAGCGTATTGCAAACGCTAGTTCCGGCAGTGACGTCGGCAGTTACAACTATCTGGAATGTGGTAAGTCCTATCATTAAGGGCATATTACAAGCCGTACAAGCAGCAATGCCAACCATACTGTCAATAGTTAAGGCGGTAGTTACAGCAATAGGCGGCGTAATTAACGGATTAGCAACCACCCTACAAGGAATTATAACATTTATTAAGGGCGTATTTACCGGGAACTGGCGGCAAGCGTGGGAGGGCGTAAAGCAGATATTTTCCGGGATATGGGAAAGCATAAAATCAATAGCACAGGGAGTTATTGACGCAATAACAGGTATTATAAACGGAATTACAGATAAAATTTCCGGGCTGATGGACAAAATTTCGGGGGCAAAATCGGCAGCAGGAAGCAGCAAAAGCAGCAGCGTAAGCATACCGGGACATGCAAAAGGAACGGAGAGCACAGAAAACGCTTTTATTGCCGGAGAAAACGGACCAGAACTCATAACCGGGCAGCCTAAGAAAGTGGTATATACGGCAGAAGAAACAAGAAACATTTTTGCCGCGCAAAGGGCAGCTGCGGAAGCAGTGAGGACGGCACCAACAATGTCAGCCGTGAAAACGGCACCGACACTGACAGCCGGAAAAGGAAGTGGAAGCGGAAGCAAAACCATAACAATTAACAACAATCCGACAATCATTATAAATGGTGACAAGCCGGATGATTTAGAAGAAAAGCTGGAAAGAAACAACCAGACTTTACTACAGCAAGTAGACGAAAAGTTAAGCGGCAGCGAAGACGAAGGGAGGACACGTTTTGAGTGACACAACATACATAACCGTTTCTGGTGATATGTGGGATAAGATAGCATATGAGGAAATGGGGTCTTCTCTTCATGTTGATAAGCTGATGAAAGCAAATTTGGAATACTTGCACTATTTTGTATTTCCTGCCGGGATTGTACTTACAATCCCGGCATTGGAGGAAGAAGAAGTGGAAGAACTGCCATTGTGGAAAAGGGGGCTGCTGCATGAGTGATACAGAAACAACCGCCATACTGGAATTTGATGGAAAAGAAGTAACAGAAGAAAGAAAAGCGGATATTGTAGCATTGATTTACATTGACAATGACGAAGAACACGCGGACGATCTACAGATTATAACCGGGAATGAAACACTAATGTCCGGGGTATCTGAAATAAGTCTGACATTGCGGCAGGATGGATGGCACGGGACAAATAAAAGTAAAAGCGTGAATTGTGGGTCGTTCACAGTGGATGATAACGAAAGCGATTTTGTATCAGAAATGTTTATCACAAAGGCGGCAGCAGTCACAACCATTTCGGAAATCAGACAGACACCAAAGAACCAAGCATGGGAGAGATTCAACCTAAAGGAAGTATCAACAGAGATAGCAGAAAGAAACAATGTAAATATTATATATGCGGCAGAACTGAACCCGGTTTTCGTGAGAAAAGAGCAAAGAAATAAGTCTGATATAAAATTCTTATCAGAATTATGCAGGATAACGGGATTGCGGTTGAAATATACAAGAAATTCGCTTGTGATCTATAACCCATATGAATATAGCCAAAATGAACCAGTAAAGACCTTTGTTAAAGGCGATTCGGAAATAATAGAAGACAGGCTGCACCATAAAAAGAATGATACAGACTATGCACAATGCCGGGTGGTATATAAAGACCCTATCACACGGGAATTGATCACATATACATACAAGCGGAACGAAACAGGAAGAAGACTTGAAGTAAGGCAGAAGGTTTCCAGCACGGAAGAAGCAAAGACGCTGGCAAAATATATGATAAAAGAAAAAAACTGCAAGGAATACACGGGGCATATTGTTTGTGCTGGGGATATTTCGCTTTCAACTGGAAGCATAGTTGCTTTATCTGGGTACGGAGAGTATGACAGAAAATATATAATCACAAAAGCAATACACAGAATACAGAACGGCATATATACAACCAAGATATTCTTTGAAATGGTATTGGAGGGGTATTGATGGATGAATATAGAATTGGGGTCGTACATAGCGTAAACGAAACCAAAAGAACGGTACGGGTACAGTACGAACAGTTTGACAATATGATTTCAGCGGAATTGAAAGTTGTGTGGCAGAATGAAAAATGGCTGCCAAAAATTAACGAAGAAGTATTTTGCATTTGTCCGCAGGGCGGCGACGGTGACGGTTTTGTAATTGGGAGGTTGTAAGAATGGCTCAACAATATAAACAATTAATCGGTATATCGGGCGAAATCCGCTATCTTCCAATAGAACCAATAGTGAGAATACCGACACCAGTATTCAGACCGATAGCACCGATTAGGTACATTAAGAAGAAGAAAAAAACGAAGAAAATTAGCAATCTGGGAAAATGGGGGAACCTTAATTTTATTGTATCAAGCAACCAGACCAGAACATTTTCCGGGATGAAGTGGACCAGTACATATAATTACGACGTAAAAGACCGCAGCAAGAAAGTGTCGCAAGTGACGTTTAAGGGAATTGCGCCGGATGAAATTTCTTTTAGTATGCGGTTTTCTGTTTTTGAGGGAATGAAGCCGTTTGAAGAAATGGAAGAACTGGACACCGTGGCGCGAAAAGGGAAAGCGGAAAGACTATTGATCGGCGGCAAGAAGTACGGGAAAAATCCGCTTGTAATAACCAAGATAACAAGAAATCTAAAGTATTTTGATAATAAAGGGAATTTGTGGGTCGCTGACGTGCAAGTAGAAATGAAGGAAAAGGCATAGGGGGTGCAAGAGTGGAAAAGTTAAAAGCGGGTGATATGACAGAAATAAACCTTGCACCAAAAACGGAAGCGGAAGACGTGAAACAGTGCATTGCTATGATCTGCAATACAACAAGGGGGTCTGTCCCATTTATGAGAGGTTTCGGGATTTCCGGGGAATTTATGCACCAACTGACCGCAGGGAATGAAAACAATATAGCAGAAGACGTAGCGGATCAGATACACAGATTTGAAGACCGGGTTGAACCAGCAGACCTTGAATTTGAGGAAGAAAGCGAAAATGGAGGATTAGCGTACACAGTGCCATACAATATCATATCGGAGGTGAACGAAAATGATTAATGAATACCCGGAAATTGAATTTCTGGACACAAATACAGAAAAAGAAATTTCAAGAATGATATTGAAGTTTGAGGAAATCACACAGAGGACACTTTACCCGGCTTCCCCGGAAAGACTTTTCATTGCGTGGTGCGCGTCGGTTGTGGTACAGCAACGTGTACTTATTAACGAAGTGGCAAAAATGAACGTCCCGCGATATGCAAAAGGGGTATACCTTGACAGTTTAGCAGAATTATTCCGGGACACAAAAAGGCTTCCGGCAAGTAAAGCGTCAACAACGGTGCGTTGCTATATTTCAGAAGCACAGAAACAGAGCATATTTATTCCGGCAGGAACAAGAGTGACGGCAGACGGGGACATAATTTTTGCCACAACAAAAATATTAGAGATACCAGCCGGAGAAACTTACGGCGATATAGACGCAGAATGCCTTGTTGCAGGGGAAATCGGAAACGGGTTTGCAGCTGGGCAGCTAAAAGAGATCGTGGACGTTTACGACTATTATCAAAAGATAGAGAACATAACGGAAACGGGCGGCGGGGCAGACGAAGAAAGCGACGAAAGCTATTACAATCATATGCGGGAAAGTCTGGAAAGTTTCAGCACAGCCGGACCCATTAACGGATATATATACTGGACGAAAACTGTTTCATCCGCAGTGGCAGACGTGGCAGTTAGCAGCCCGGAACCGTGCGTGGTTGACGTGCGTGTCCTGCTACAAGATGGAGCGGAAGCCACGGAAGCAGTGCTGAAAGAGATTGAGGAAGCATTAAACGCGGATGATATTAGACCGCTGACGGATATTGTGACAGTATCAAAGCCGGAAATAGAAGAATTTTCCGTTGATACAACCTTTTATATTGCACAGCCGAACAACGCAAGCGCGATCGTAATTGACAAAGCTGTACGGCAAGCAGTGGACGACTACATATTATGGCAAACATCGAAAATGGGACGGGACATAAACCCGTCTTATTTAGTGCAAATGATGATGGAAGCAGGGGCAAAGCGCGTGGAAGTGCGGCAGCCAACATTCAAAGCGATAAATGATATCACAGTCGGGAAGCTGACAACCAAAACGGTTTTGAATGGGGGTCTTGAAGATGTCTGAAACAATCTACGAAAGCGACTTTACAAAATATCTACCGCAAGCATTGGCAAGTGATATAAAAATGGTTGCGCTTGCAAAAGCAATAACGGATGAATTGTTGACAGTTTCCGGGGAAATGAAAAATGTACTGATATACGCACGCATTGACGATCTGCCGGAAGAACTTGTGGACGTTCTGGCGTATGACTTACACGTTGACTGGTACGATTATTCATACCCACTTGCGGCAAAGCGCGACTTACTGAAAAGCAGTATGAGGGTGCATAAGAAGATGGGGACAAAGTATGCGATTGAAAAGGCATTGTCCGCACTGTACCCAGAAAGCGAAGTTGAAGAATGGTTTCAGTACGAGGGAGAACCCGGACACTTCCACATTGTTTGTGATGTGACAAATTCAAGGATAACTGCAAGTTTCTCTGATATTGTCCGAGCAGTAAAGATGTATAAAAGACTTTCAGCGCACTTTGACGAAGTTGTCTACCAGTCACACATTCATTGTGAAATACATACACACACGGACGTTTTTTTATACCACGCACCAACGACGGGGAAACTGCACACAGGGACATACCCGCAGCGGAATATAAAAGGCGTGAACTACGGACGGAATATTGTTGTGGGGACGGAAGCAGCAGGATTTATATTTGTCAATCCGGCAGCAGGAACGGTCCCGGAGAGAAACACAGAATTTCATGGAAGAATAGCCCGGATTGACGCAGAAACGGCGTTAAATGCGTTTAGGTATAGAAATATACCAGCAGGACAAATAAACGCCGGAGAAAGCCCACAGCGCGTCTATAGAGGGGGAAACGCAGGGGCAGTGATGGAAGCGGCAGGAGAAACGGAAGCATACCGCTTCACCAGCCAAGCAGCGGGTACAGACCCGGAACGAAGCACGGTATTTCACCACCAGCAAGCGCAGATTGACGCGGAAACGGCTTCAAATGCGTATGGGTATAGAAATACACCTACGGGACAAATAAACGCCGGAGAAAACCCACAGCGCAGCCACAGAGGGGGAAGCGCGGGGGCAGCAGTAGAGGTGGAGGGAGAAACGGCGGCGCATACCTTCACCAGCCCGGCAGCCGGAACGGTCCCGGAAAGAAGCACAGCGCAGCGGACGGAGAGCGGGGCGGTGGAAAGTACAGCACATGCAGCCGGGTTTTCCTATACCGTCAAGCAATGCGGAAGCAGCCGGAAATTATAAGCAAAGGAGGGGAAAACCATGCTGACAGCACAAGCAAAAGAGGACTTCAAGCAGTTTATTGAAAGAATTATTTCTTATGCGGTTGTGACGGTAAACGGCAAAGAGGAAAAGAAAGTCATTCACCGCAAGGAAAGACTTTCTGACGGCAGAGTTGCAGTGTATATCGCAATTACGCCGCAGCTGGGGACGGCTGCAACAATCCAGAAAGTACAGCTTTACAACACGGCTGGGAAGCTATGGGCAGAGAAAGAAGAAGATATAAGCCTTTCAAATGTCCAAGAGGGCGCGTTGTACCGTTTCGTGTTCGACTTTGTAGAAAAGGAGGTGTAAAAAACAATGTATGAACCTAAGTTATGGCAGGATCATGTGACGGAATTTGAAAACAGATACACAGAAAGCCGGAATGATGATGGGACAATAACACACACACCCGTTGAGGGTGAAGTGATCCAGCAGGGGACACCGCAGAACGCGGCGAACTTCAACCACATGGAGGACGGCATTTCAAACGCTGGGGAACTGGCGGCATTAATGGCAGTCGGGGCAATACACCAGCAGCAGTCATTAAAAGACCTTGCCGGGGAAGTGATCACAGTGACAATGACAAATACACAGGAATACCCATTTAACAATTCCGTCAAAACCGTGTCACTGGCGCAGAGCCGCAACCATGTTGACTATACAGTAACAGCGGAAGTTGTGGAGTATTCCGGGGGATTTCCGGGAGAAATCGAGATTTCCGCGAAGCTGCAAAACGGATTCAAGGTTGCTTTCACTGGAAGCGCAAAGAGCGTTACGGTCAAACTATATGTGAAAGGCGGGTTTTATTGATGGCAGCAGTAATTATCAAGCAGGAGGGACGCAGAGCGCATGAAGAAGCGGTGCTGCGTTCTTTTGGAGTGAAGGGAAAAGGAACACCAGCCCAGCGGGAAGCAGCAGAAGTCATTGCAGCCCGCACGGTTGAAGTAGTAAAAGGAGGTAGAGACAATGGCAAAAGATACTACTAAGATCAATGTAGTGGAAAAAGAACCGGGAAAACCGCATATTGAATTTGCGGTTTCCGGGGGAAAGAAGATCACTTTCGGTGATGATGAACTGACAATCAATCTGGCAGCCAGAGAACGAGACGAAGCAGTAACGCTTGACATTTGTTTTGACGCTGAAAGCGGTATTGTGATCGGCGTGGGCGGCACGGCACAGAGGTATGCGGCGCAGATTGACATTCCGGCACGGCGTTATGATGTGATCGAGGACGGAAAAGACGACGTGACGGGAGAACCACGGGAAGTTCCCATGCCGATTCCGTTTGACATTTCACTTTGCACACTTACATTATGGGAGGTATAAAAGTATGGGAAATTTTGATGATTTGAGCATGGCGGTTGCTTCATTTGGGGGCAACAACAAAGTTATTTATGATGATCTGGAAAAGCCGTCGATCATGGTCGGTATACCGAAAATGAAGTTTTCGGACCTTATCACCGGGGGAACACAGGACACGCTGGATGTTTTCAAGGTGGACGGCGTAGAAAGGGAAATACTGTATATTTCAAAGTATCAAAACGTTGTAGTAAATGATCGTGCATATTCCTTGCCCATGAAGGACCCGAAAGTATATATCAATTTTGATTCCGCACTTGCAGCTTGCCGCAAAAAGGGCGCGGGCTGGGGTCTGACACCTAATGGATTATGGGGCGCACTTATGTTGTGGTGCAACCGCAACAACCATTTACCACGCGGCAACACGAACTGGGATAGAAGCTATGAAAAAGGATATGAAAAAGGCGTAAATACATATGTTGACGGATCACACGGCGGCGGTAGGACTGCAACGGGCAGCGGACCCGTAACATGGTATCACGACGGAAGCCCGGCTGGTATTGCGGACCTTTGCGGCAATGTTTGGGAATGGGTTGCAGGGCTGCGCATTGTCGGCGGCGAAATACAGATCATTCCGTATGGAAATTGCATGAGGGCTGATTGCGATATGTCCGCAGATAGCACGGAATGGAAAGCGATCAAGCCGGACGGGTCCTTTGTCAATCCGGGGACACTGGGAACGCTGCACTATGACCTTGTAAGCGGAAAGATCGCGATAGGGACTGCCACAAATTCTGCTTTCAATACAAATATTGCGCTTTCCAGCGTGGCAGCAGCAAGCGGCGTAAACATTCCGCAGATCGTCAAAGCACTGGGCTTGATGAAAGACACTGCGGACAATTACCCTACTACGGGACACCAGCTTTATGTGAACAGCGAGGGCGAACGGCTGCCGTGCCGTGGGTCTGGCTTCCTCGGCACGTCCGGCGGCGGTGTGGGGGCGTTGCTTTTGGACCACGCGCGTTCCTTCGTCGGCCACGATGTTGGCTTCCGCTCCGCTTATGATGAAAAACTGGCAACTGGGAACTGATAAACTGCGGGGATGGCGGCAGCCATCCCCATCGAAAAAAATATAAAAAGGCAGGGCGCGGGAAATGCAGGAAAATTCAAGGGAAGAATTGCCGCAGCTTGACGCAGTGCAGGACAACGCCACACAGGAAGATTTTCACACCAAAAACAAAATATATGAATTGCTTTTGTATGCGGGACCACAGCTAGAACAATTTCCGAAGTCACAACGGCGGCTTGCGGATGATATACGGGGAACTATGCTGAATATGCTGCGGTTAGTGGTGACGATGGAAAATAAGCACTATAAGAAAACAACGCTAGGCGATTTAGACAATGAAGTTGACGTATTGCGCCATCTTGTAAGACTTGCGGCAGACCCAAACTATATGAGGGATAAAAAGCCGTGTTTGCCCATAAAGAAATATGAGCAGATTTCACGCAAAATAAATGAAATCGGCTGCATGATAGGTGGGTACTATAAATCACTAAACGGCAGCCCAGCCGCGCAAAGCGGCGCAGGGAAGCAGAAAAAGAAATAAAAAGCAGGGGCATTGCTGCCCTTGCTTTTTGTATATGGGAATAAGCCGTTAGTAGGGTATTGCCGTGCCGTTCCGTGGGTCTAGCTTCAACAACACGTCCAACGGCGGTGTAGGGGCGTTGAATTTGAACAACGCGCGTTCCAACGTCAACAACAATGTTGGCTTCCGCTCCGCTTCACCCCATTTTGCCAGTAGTCACAAGCACAAGTGCTTGCGTCCCGCGCGTTTGGGTTTAAGGGGTTTATTTCCATTCCGAGGGGGACCGGCAGAGGGGACCCGCAGGAAAAAGATTGAATTGCCGTGAAAACTGTTAGTAAGCCGCAGCGGATTCCCGGGCGGCTAAAAGCTGGCAGAAATGCCGGATAATAAGTTACGTTTGAAATGGAAAAACCAGAGTAAATTTGCACGGCGCATTTTTAACGATAGGAGGGAAAAGGGATTGCAGACCATCAAAAATATTTTCCCGTTGATATATGACTTTGAAAATCTTTTCAATGCCTACAAGAAAGCCATTAAATGCAAAAGGTACAGACCAGACGTAATGGAATATACGGACCGGCTGGAAGAAAATCTGATTGAATTGCAGAATGAATTGATCTGGAAGACTTACAGCGTAGGACAGTATAACATTTTCTATGTGTACGAACCTAAAAAGCGCATGATTATGTCATTGAAATTCAAAGACCGGGTGGCGCAACACGCTATCTATAGCATATTAAACCCGTACTTTGAAAAGCAGTTTATTTCTGACAGCTACGCTTGCCGGGTAGGCAAGGGGACGCACAGGGCAATAAAGAAGCTGCAAAGCTGGTTAAGGAAGACAGACAGGAAGCCGAAACGCTTTTATTATTTAAAGCTGGATATTTCAAAATATTTTTACCGGGTAGATCATGAAATTTTAATGGAAATTCTACAAAGGAAGATTGCGGACAAAGATTTGCTGCACGTTCTTTCTGTGATCGTAAATTGCGAAGACACCAATTTTGGACTACCGCTGGGCGCGGATGTGGGCAATGTTGCCTATGATGAATTGTTGGGAGAAGTAGGGCTGCCAATAGGCAATTTGACTTCTCAAATGTTCGCTAATCTGTATTTGAACGAACTTGACCAGCACTGCAAACACAAGTTGCATTTGCATTACTATATCCGTTATATGGACGACATTATAATACTACACCATGACAAGAAATATCTGGAAAGGGTAAAACAGGACATTGCCGGATTTCTGGATGTGAAATTGCATTTACAGCTGAACAGTAAAACATGCATAAGACCAACGAGCATGGGCATTGAGTTTGTCGGCTTCCGCGTGTGGTCAACACACATCAAATTGAGGAAGAAGACAGCAAAGAAGATGAAAAAGCGGTTGAAGTATATGTTTTCAGCGTTTCATAACGGGGAAATTGACCGGGAAACACTAGACCGCAGCATTGCTTCATATAAGGGCATTTTGCAGCACTTCAACAGCTATGGTCTGCGGCAAAGTCTAAATGAAATGTACAAGAAGGAGGTGAAGACAGAAGATGGGAGCAGTACAGACGATTGACCCAGCCGCCGTCTGGGAAGAAATCAAGTGGATTTTATCAATACTTGCAGGGTGTGGGATTGTGATTGATCTAACGCCGGGCGTAAAGTTTCAGCCCGTGCGTTGGTTATTGAAACGGCTGGGAAATCTCATAAACGCGGATATTAAGAAACAACTTGACGAACTGCAAAAGGAAGTCACGGAATTTAAGGTGGACAGCTGGCGCACGGAAATTCTGGACTTTTCCGATAGCTGTATGAACCATAGGCGGCACACAAAAGAGCAATTTGATCATGTGATAGAAATTTTGGACAGATACGATAAGTATATCACGGAAAACAAGCTGACAAACGGGCAAGTTGATGTTGCGCATGAGTACATTTTGGAGATTTACAAGCAGTGCATACGGGAAAATGATTTTGCACTTGATGAAGAAGAAGAAAAAGCCCGGAAAGAAGCTGCGGTAAAAGCCAGAAGAAACGGAGGTGAAAGAAAGTGAAATATGTTTTTGTATTTGTCGGCGGCTTTCTGTTAGCGGTTACACTGATTGCCGTTTACAATCTGCCCGGAATGAGACGACAGCGCAGGAAACGGAAAAAGGAACTGGAAGAACACCCGGAAAAGAAAAGCGGCACAACAAAAGTGCTGCTTTTTTCAATCCTTTTGACCTATTACATAGCGTTTGCCGTGGGGGTCTGGGTGGTTGTGTTCAAAGATATATACCAGCTGGGAACGCTATTGACATTTACCGGGGGTGTGACAGCTGCCGCAGTGGCTTTCTATTGCTGGAAAGCAAAAGCGGAAAATTTGCTGAAAATTAAGGCTGGGAACCCGGACTTGTGCGGATCGTTGTCTGATTTCGCGGGTATGCCATAGGAGGTAGAAGAAATTGAACGAAGCAGGGAAAAAAGAGGTTGCGGCAGCCGCCGCAGCCATTATTTTTGCCAATGAGGGCGGTTATTCTTCCGTAAATGCCAATGACAATGGGGCGGTAAGTGTAGGGAAAGTGCAGTGGCACGGAAACCGGGCATTGTTATTGCTGAAAAACATTGCACAGAAGATAGGGAAGCAAGCCGCAACGGATATTCTGGGGGCGGCATTGCACAACGAGATTTTGACCGCCGCGAACTGGCAGACGCGGACCGTGACAGTAGCAGAGAAAGAAAAACTGTCAAAGTTGCTGGGAACACAGCAGGGAAGGGAAGCGCAGGACGCGCAAGCGGAAGCAGACATTTTGCTTTATGTGTCAAACGGGGTCAAGCTGGGAATTGAGGATAAGCAAAGCCTTGTATACTATGCAGATTTGGAAAATCAAGGCGGCGCAGGGGCTTCAAAGCGCGTGGGGATGGCAGCGGCACAGAATGTCGGAGGACCGGCAAAAGTAACGCTTTCAGCTATTCACGCGGCAGCGTTGGCAGATAAGACAATGGGGAAGTATGCAAGCCGCAGGACGCTTGTATATAAAAAAACCGCAGCGTTGTTCTGCGGAAGCAGCAGCGCAGGAAATCAGAATGGAGGTGGAAAGACTATGGGCGTAAGAATCGGACACGCAAGCATTTCTGAAAATGGGACGGTAAACGGCGCAAAGGGCGACGGCACAGGGAAAGAAGTGTGCGTGCGTGAATGGTATTCTAAACCGTGGGATTTTATGGCGATTCACCCGGAAGAAGCCGTGCGCGAGAAACACGCAAAGGCGGTGGAAGCAGCTTGCGCAAATGACAACATAGGTTATGGGCAGGGAGACAGAAACACGCTGAACACACTTGCAAAAGCGGTGGGTTATGATCTGTCAAAAGTGGGAAAGTGCAACTGCGATTGCTCAAGTTTGCAGAATGTGGCGGCGGTCGCTTCCGGCGCGGCGGGCGTGTCATATGGCGGCAATGGCTGGACCACATCAACCATGAAAGCGGCATTACAGAAAGCCGGGTACAAGATCATAACCGCAAGGGAATATCTGGACAATGCGGCATATTGCGTCCGGGGCGCAATTTACGTCAAGACTGCAAGCCATACGGTCTGCGGTCTGGATAACGGGACAAATTGCAAGAAGACACTGGAAAAAGCGGGGCTGACGGCTTCCGCGCCGCAAAACACCGCAGCGGCAGGAGAAAGAAACTATACCGTAAAAAAGGGCGACACCCTTTCTAAGATCGCAAGCGAGTATGGCACAACCTATCAGAAGTTAGCAAGCTATAACGGCATTGCTAATCCAAGCGCAATTCGCGTGGGGCAAGTTATCAGAATACCAGAAAGCGGATCGCGCACATATACCGTGAAAGCCGGGGATAGCTTGTGGAGCATAGCAGCCGCACAGCTGGGAGACGGTGCACGGTACAATGAAATCAAGACCATAAACGGACTGACAAGCAATGTGATTCACACAGGGCAGACGTTGAAACTGCCTACAAAATAAGGGAAAGCGGAGGAAACAGAAATGAACAAAGAAGTTATTTTTTCAATCATTTATTGCGCAGTGACAGTGGGGGCATTTTGCGCAGGAAAGTATATTTTCCCCAACATTCCGGCAAGCGTCAAAGATAAGCTGGCAGAACTTGCAGAATGGGCAGCAAAGTTTGTTGTCTGGGCAAGGGAGTTTAAGAAGACGGAGAGCGGGGAAAAGAAGATGGAAGCCGTAGTTAAGCAGCTGAAAGAGATCGCTGAAAAAGCTGGGATGGATGTTACGGAAGATCAGCTGAAAGCCATTGCCCAGACTGCATATGAAGCGATGAAAGCAGGGGAAGCGAAAGCACAGCCCGAACAGCCTATGAAAGCGATCGAAGCACAGACAATGCCTACAGTGGTAATAAACACGGGGACGGTAGCGGTAGCAACAGACAACGTGCCGGACGGTGCATTGCAGTCCAACACGGATGGGACAGTGAATGCATACGATGAAGCAGGAAACAAAGCGGGGAACGTATCTGCGGAGGAAGCAGAGAGAGCCGCGAACAATGTCGGCGTGATTGTCACGGAGGACAACGGCTAATTATGCCGCGCTGATGCACCAGTCAGCCCCAAAAAACAGAGTTAAAGCCCGTAAGTGTAAAAATATACGCTTGCGGGCTTTTTGCGTTTCTGAGGCAAATTAGAGCGTTCTATTTTATTATCATTCCATTTCTAAGACCCCATAAAAGATACTCTTGCCACTCAATTTCTTTTGATAAAGAATCATGTTTTGTTTCATCAAAAAATCCAGTTTCCATGCATTCTTGATATAGCTTTTCACATTCATTTTGCAGTGAAAGTATTTTCTGTTTAATCACTTTAATATCTGAACCCCTATTGATTCTCATAAAATTTTCACCAGTCATTGTTTATTACCCCATTATATTTCTAGTGGGGCAGCAGAGCCGCCCAGTGATTTGTTAAGCTGTCAAGCTGGGACACATAGAGTATTTGCCCAGCGGGTAAACCGTTTCTGCACTGCGGTATTCAGAAATTTTCTTGTCTATACGGCATTTCTGAACTTTTTTGCCATCTGTGATGGTGATGGTCTGTGCTGTACGTGCAGTAACAGTATATGTCCAGATGCAGTTGTGATCGCAAATGCTTTTCATACTGTATGATCTACCTACTTCAAATTTTTTCATTGTGTTTTCCTCTCTTTCATTTGATAATTATATTATATACTTACGGAAGTATAAAAGCAATAGGCAATATATACAAACTTACGGAAGTATAATTGTGCATTTTATATACTTCCGTAAGAACAAAAAAAGAAACCACGGAAGATCGGGGCGGTAGTACTTATGAATTAAATACTGAATTATACCATGATCGGCAATCGGAAAGGCTCATTGCTTTTATTCCAGCACCGCCATTCAATCTATATTTGATCTGAACACTTCTGTTTTCTGGATTTACAATGCCAAGCTCTATTTGATCATCAACGCAAGCTGCAATCATTTCTTTTCTTGTGAGTTTCTTCATCGTGTTTTCCTCTCTTTTATTTGATAATTACATTATATACTTACGGAAGTATAAAAGCAATAGGCAAAATACACAAACTTACGGAAGTATATTTATATAAAATTTATACTTCCGTAAGTGTAGAAAATGTGTTATACTTACGGAAATAGCAAAAGGAGGACTAAGAAATGTCGGAAGATAAGAAAATAGCAGAGCAGCAGGAAAAAAAGTCAACCATTCCGAGGGGACCGGCTGCAACCGCAGCAAAAAATAAATACCGCGACAATAATTATGATCGGGCAGAATTGGCAATGCCAAAAGGAATGAAAGAAGCTGTACGAGAGATCGCAAAACAGCAGGGGCAGTCATTCAATGAATATGTCTGCGTAGCAATCAAAGAAAAGGCGCAGAAGGACACAGGGGAGGAACTGGCGTGGGAGAAAAAGAGATAGAATAATTGGTGACGGAGGGTGAAGCGAGTTGAACAATTTGGAAGAATGGGGAAAGGCAAGGGAAACAGTAAAAAGGGCGTTGAAACACTGGAAACCACATTTTGAAATACTAAATTCGGAGAACGGGGAAAAACTGCGCGCCTTCTTCTTGCTGGACGACACAAGCGTCGAGTGGAAACTTTATGACGGCGTACCAGAGGAATCAAAGAAAGATTTTGCGGACTATATGCAGGACGCAAAAGAGGAACTACTTGAAAAAGTGGGGTTTGAATTTGAAACACAGGAAGAAGAACCGACAGACGCGGGAACGAGAAAAGCCAACGAAAAACTTTCAAAATGTATGAAGGAATATGAGAGGAAAACGGGGCTGGGTCTTCCGGGGCTTGTTTTCAATATGCTTTTCTATTCGGAATGGTTAGCATTGCCGGAGGATATACTTGAAAAGCGGTATGAAGAAGAAATGAACAGAGCAATTCAATAAAGCAGCCCCGGCAGAAGTCCGGGGCTTTTACATATTGTACTAATGTTACACTACCCACGGGGGCATTGGATTCCAGGGCTTCTGGAAATCTTCTCAAGCTTTTTGGGGAGATCAACCGGGAGGGACAGACGATTCTCATGGTGACTCACAGCATTCAGGCGGCGGCCCATGCCGGGCGGGTACTTTTTATAAAGGATGGTTGTGTTTTTCATCAGATTTATCGTGGAGAGAATGACAGAGACACGATGTACCGTATGATTTCTGATGCTCTGACGGTGATACAGGCGAGACAGGGTGAGGATGATGCGATATATGAGAAGATGTCTGCCAAAGGGTGAGAAAGAGGGTGAGATTATGAATAAAATGAGATTACTGCCTGTCATGGCTTACAGAAGCGTGAAACAGAACAAACTGGTTTACAGACCTTATCTGATGGCGTGTTTTTATGCCGTATTCAGCTATTACTTGTTTGCCTCTCTTCTGCACAATGACTTGATGGAGAGGCTGCCGAAGGCGGCATACGCATGGATGATGTTGAGCATCGGAAAAGGGCTGCTTTCTGTTATTTTGTTGTTGTTTCTGCTCTATGCAGGCAGCTTTTTGCAAAAAAAGCGTAAGCGGGAACTGGGGCTTTATAGCCTTCTTGGACTGGAGAGAAAACATATCGGGATCATGCTCTTATGGGAGACGGCGGGAATGTATTTGGTAAGCGTAATCGCCGGGATTGTGCTGGGTTTTGTTCTGAATAAGCTGATGTTTCTTCTGTTACTTCGCATGTCCAGGCTCAATGTGGAGGCCGCATTCTATTTTTCACCGGAGGCGGTAGTGGAGACATTTCGTTATTTTGCGATTGTTTTTCTGTGTATTTATAGTAAAAGCCTGCTGGGCCTTTTTCGATTAAAGCCAACAGAGTTGATGGCGGAGAGCAAAAAGGGAGAGAAGGAAGTGAAGAGAGTTTGGCTGTGGTCTGTTGTCGGAATGGCTTTGTTAGTGGAAGGTTATTACATTTCTGTCACCAGCAAGCTGGACAGTATGATTTTTACGGATTTTTTTCTGGCTGTGTTTTTAGTGGTGCTTGGTACCTATTTTCTGTTTACTTCGGGAAGTGCTGCTTTTCTGAAGAGTTTAAAGCAAATAAAAAGTTTTTATTACAGGCCGGCTAACCAGGTGACCATCTCCGGCATGCTCTACCGCATGAAAAGAAATGCAGCGGGACTTTCCAATATTTGTATTTTTTCTACGATGCTCCTGATTACATTGACTTGCACGGTCACACTTTGGATGGGAATGGATCAGATTGCATACTATGACTATCCTTATGATCTGCAGGCGGTCTATTCGGAGAACAGTGATGTGATTGAAAGAGCCGCGAAGAAGGCCAGGGAACTTTCCGAAAAATATGGGCAGGCTGTAAAGCGGCTGGATTTTTATGATGCGATGCAGCTTTCTTGTGGCAAGACGGAGGGAAGCAATGTGTTTTCCACCGTTTCAGGGCTTGAATTTGCCGATCAGTATAGCGTTACACTTATGACGCTGGACGATTATAACAGACTGGAAGGGCAAAACAAAAGCTTAAAAGAGGGGGAAGTGCTTCTATATTCTACGGGCAGGGAGTTTGGCTTTGACAAGGTGGATTTCTTGGGTGTGGAGGCAAAAGTTTCAGAAGAGCCGGAAAAGATATATCCCTATCCGCGGGCAAAAAATAGAATGTTTAATTTCACGGCACAGTATGTGATGGTTGTGCGGGATGAGGCTGCAAAGAAAACATTTGTGACAGCCTGGGCGCAGGCAAACGGTGTGACGGATATAGACGGTTTTTTACACAGCGGTGTGCGGTATTTGTGTCTGCTGCTTGACACAAAGGAGTCGGAGAGAGACGCTTTTATAGAGGAATGGTCTGTGTGGTGCCAGGGGCAGCAGGATTTCCTGCGGTTGGAAAACGGACTGGAAGGGAGAATCGAAGACCGTTCCATGAACGGCGGGCTGCTTTTTATAGGCATGGTATTTGGTATTCTATTTTTTACCTGCCTTTTGCTCATCATGTACTTTAAGCAGGTGACAGAGGGGTATGAGGACCAGAACAATTTTGCGATTATGCAGAAAGTGGGCATGAGTGACAGTGAAATAAAAGGAACGATCCGCCGACAGATATTGCTTGTGTTTTTTCTGCCCCTTGCAGGAGCGTTTCTGCACACGGCGGCGGGACTCGTTATGGTCAACGGACTCCTGGCGGCGCTGCGGTTTTTTGACACTGGCCTTTTGATCCGCTGTTGTGCGGGTGTGGCGGCAGTGGTTTCAATGCTTTATGTGGGGAGCTACCTGATGACAGCGAGGACTTATTACTCTATTGTGAGGAAATGAAAAGCAAATTAAATGGAGGAAATGGAATGGTGCATTGTAAAATATTTCGTTGATTATTGCAATGTTTTTGAGTATAATAGCAAGAAAAAGGCGGTGAGCTCCTCGTCAATCTGCCGATATTCTTTTAACACAAGGTGCGGATGCGACAGGACAAAAGGAGGTTTACATCACGTGAAAATCGGAGATGCACAAAAAGCTTACAGAGAGCAGCTTAGCTTGTTAAGGGGACAGAGGAGCGATTTTATAAAGCAGCGGGAGGAAAACCGCAAAAAGATGGAGCAGGCTGCGAAGAACAGCAATTCTACCGGCGTGACGCTGGAATTGTCCGAGGAATATTTGCAAAGGGAGAAGGAATTACAGGAAAAGATCGAGGAGCTTTCGAAACAGATTAAGAAAGACGAGAAGGGATTGGACGCCCTGACTCTGCAGGAGGCCGGCATCATTAACAGCGAGGTGTCGAAGCAGCAAGGCGACGCCATGCAGAAGTATGCGGAGGATATGGCTAAATGCCTGGAAATTGCCAGAAAGATCAGCAGGGGAGACCGTGTCCCGGCGCAGGATGAGAAGAAACTGATGGACTTTAACATGGACATCTATAAGATGGCGAAAAATATGGCCACAATGAATATGGAGAAAGAGCACAAAGAGTGGGATTCTCTCTGGGGAGAAGAGGAGGAGAAAGAATATGAGGATCCCATGGAGAAGGCAGCGAACACGGAGACGACTATGGAAATGCCAAAGGAGGCAGAAGCAGTGGCTGGTGCGGAGACTTGAATAATAGTAAACGACATAACAAATTTCTGTGAGCGGCGGTTCAGAAACGGTGGGTGAGAATGGTACAGGATATTTTTAATGCATATGCGAGATTTTCTCAGGTATGTGCCATGGCGGTGGGTGGTTCCCGCGCAATCAAAAGGAACGACCGGTATTCAGATTATGATGTCTATGTTTACTGTTTGGAGCCCCTTTCTTTAGAGGTGCGGCGCCCTGTGCTGGAAAAATATTGTGGCACCATGGCGCTTGATAATCATTTCAGGGAGTGCGAGGATGTCTGTATTTTGGAAGACGATGGGGCAGAACTCAATATTATTTACCGAGACTTAAATGAATTTTTAGAGGTAATTGCCCGGGTGTTAGAGCGGTTTGAGCCTCTCGACAGATGTACGACAACGATGTGGCACAGCCTTTTAACAGGCCGGATCGCCTATGATAAAGGCAAGCACTTGGCGACGGCCAGAGAAAAGTACAGTATGCCTTATCCTCAGGAATTGAAAAATAATATTATCAGCTATCACATGAGTCTGATCAAATACGGGATGCCTTCCATTATGGCACAGACAGAAAAAGCCATGAGGCGGGGGGACTTGACGGATATCAGCCGTAATGTAAATCGTTTTTTAGATTCTTATTTTGACGTGCTCTTTGCGTTAAATGAGATGCCTCATCCAGGGGAAAAGCGTCTGGTGCAGATCTGTGTGGAGGAATGCAAAATTCTTCCTGCTAATTTTGAACTGAACATCCGGCTGCTCTTAAACAGTATGTGCAAAGACCCGTCGGCTTCGGTGGTCAGCCTAATGGTGTCGGAGCTGGAAAAGGTGATCGGATTATAGCAAAACAGGCGGCAAGGTTGCATTGCCGGCTGTTTTATTGTATATTAGCGTGAGAAGAACTTCTAGGAGTTGCTTTGCAACTTTGTTTCACGCGATGATAAGGAGGACGATATGAAAATAATAGACGGCGGTGTCACGGCGGCGGCGGGATTTGAGGCGGCAGGTTATGAGGCGGCGATCAAATATCAGAACAGAAAGGATATGGCGTTGATTTACAGCTGTGTGCCCTGCAGGGCAGCTGGGGTCTTTACCAGCAATGTGGTGAAGGCGGCACCGGTTTTATGGGATAAGGAGATAGTGGCCCATTCTTCCTATGCGCAGGCGGTTGTCATCAATGCGGGAATTGCAAACGCTTGCACGGGGAAACAAGGGTATGACTGCTGCAGGCAGACAGCAAATAAAGCCGCGGAAGTTTTGGGCATCTCAAAGGACGCCGTGCTGGTGGCCTCCACAGGTGTGATTGGCTGGCAGCTTCCCGTGGACAAGCTGAAAGCAGGTGTGGAGAAATTGGCGGCGCTTAAGGCGGATACATTGGAGGCAGGACAGGCTGCGGTGGAGGCTATGATGACCACGGATACGGTGCCGAAACAAGCTGCGGTGCAGATCGAGATTGGAGGTAAAACCGTGACGGTTGGCGGCATGTGCAAGGGTTCGGGTATGATTCATCCGAATATGAGCACAATGCTCGGTTTCGTGACTACAGATATTATGATTTCCAAAGAGCTTCTGCAGGAGGCTTTGAGCGAGGATGTGAAGGACACTTTCAATATGATCTCCGTGGACGGAGATACGTCCACGAACGATACGCTTGTGGTGTTGGCCAACGGTCTTGCGGGAAATCCGGAAATCACGGAAAAAAACGAGGATTACGATAAATTCAGGGAGGCGCTTCACTATGTAAACAGAACGCTGGCGAGGAAGATGGCCGGGGATGGCGAGGGGGCGACGGCGCTCTTTGAAGTGAAGGTTACCCATGCGGCGACGAAGGAAGAGGCGCGGACTTTGAGTAAATCTGTGGTCTGCTCGAGTCTGACAAAGGCGATGATTTACGGCCATGACGCGAATGTGGGCCGTATCATGTGCGCGCTGGGTTATGCGGGCGTAGATTTTGATCCGGATCAGGTGGATCTTTACTGTGAGGGAAACGGTAAACGACTGCAGATCTGCAAAGATGGTCTTTTGACGGAGTACAGTGAGGAGGAAGCCACGGAGATTTTGTCGGCATCGGAGGTCAGCGTGATCGTGGATATGCACAGGGGCGAAGCGGAGGCGGCAGCTTGGGGCTGTGATCTTACCTATGACTATATTAAAATCAATGCGGATTATCGCAGTTGATTTTAATGGTGTGCCCGGCGGGCGCACGTTTACATAACACGAGATCCTGGATGAGGAGAAAAGAGTATTATGGAAAAAAAGGAAATGAATAAAATTCTGGGCAAGGCGGAGGTTTTGATTGAGGCACTTCCCTATATTCAGAAATTTAATAGAAAGATTATTGTAGTTAAGTATGGCGGCAGTGCCATGAGTAACGAGGAGCTGAAGAGAAACGTTATCAAGGATGTCACGCTCTTAAAGCTGGTGGGATTTAAGCCTATCATCGTTCACGGCGGCGGTAAGGAAATCAGCCGCTGGGTCGGCAAGGTGGGCAAGGAAGCGAAATTTGTGAATGGACTCAGGGTGACTGATGAGGAGACTATGGAGATCGCGGAGATGGTTCTGAACAAGGTGAACAAAGATCTGGTCAGAATGGTGGAAGAGCTTGGCGTCAAGGCAGTCGGCATCAGCGGCAAAGACGGGGGTCTTCTGCAGTGCAAAAAGAGATATGCGGATGGAGAAGACATCGGTTATGTGGGAGAGATCTGTGGAGTTGACCCGAAGGTACTCTATGATCTTTTGGAAAAGGACTTTTTGCCGATCGTTGCCCCCATCGGTCTGGATGAGCAGTTTATGACTTACAATATTAATGCGGATGATGCGGCTTGCGCTGTCGCCAAGGCGGTGAGCGCCGACAAGCTGGTATTTCTTACGGATATCGAAGGACTGTATAAGGATATTAACGACAAGGACAGCTTTATCTCAAGGCTCACGGCTACGCAGGCGGAGGAATTGATCGAGAGCGGCTGTATCGGCGGGGGTATGCTTCCAAAGCTGGGAAATTGTACAGATGCCATCAGGGAGGGTGTCAACAGGGTGCATATTCTGGATGGCCGGATCGCTCATTGTCTCCTTTTGGAGATCTTTACCGATCAGGGTATCGGGACAGCGATTATCGCGGACAAAGACAAAGAGTAGAAAAGAAAGAAGATGAAAAAATGAGTGCTGCAATGCAAAGCTATATTGACGAGGCGGAGAAAGTCCTGCTTCACACTTACAACCGGTATCAGGTGGTGTTTGACAAAGGGGAGGGCGTGTACCTCTATGATATGGATGGAAAGAAATATCTGGATTTCGTGTCGGGAATCGCTGTGTTTGCGTTAGGTTACCACAACGAGGCGTACAACGAGGCGCTCAAAAGCCAGATCGATAAGATTATCCACACTTCCAATTACTATTATAACGCGCCTGCCATTGAGGCGGCGAAAAAGATAAAAGAGATCTCTGGCATGGACCGGGTATTTTTCACCAACAGTGGTGCGGAGGCCATAGAAGGAGCGATCAAGACAGCACGGAAATATGCCTATCTTAAGGATGGATCTACAGACCATGAGATCATTGCCATGAATCACTCCTTTCATGGGCGTACCATGGGGGCGCTCTCGGTGACAGGCAATCCCCATTACAGGGAACCTTTCGAACCTATGATCGGCAATATCCGGTTTGCGGATTTGAATGATTTCGATAGTGTGATGGCGCAGGTGACGGACAAAACCTGTGCGATTTTGTTTGAAACTGTGCAGGGAGAGGGAGGTATTTATCCGGCAGCAGAGGAATTTATGAGACGAGTCAGGACGCTCTGCGATGAGAGGGATATCCTGATGATGTTAGATGAAATTCAGTGTGGTATGGGACGGACAGGATCCATGTATGCCTGGCAGCGTTACGGGGTGAAGCCGGATGTGATGGCGACGGCCAAGGCTCTGGGATGCGGCGTGCCGGTAGGGGCGTTTCTGATGACCGAGAAGGTGGGAGCGGCTTCCCTTGCGGCTGGCGATCACGGCACCACTTACGGCGGCAACCCGCTCGCCTGTGCAGCGGTCTGCAAAGTCATAGATCTTTTTGAAAAACAGGATGTGCTGGCGAATGTGAACAGGGTGGGCGCTTATCTGGAAAAGCGTTTAGATGAGATTGCGGAGGAGTTTTCCTGCGTGCTCGAGAGAAGGGGCGTTGGACTTTTGCAGGGCCTTCAGTTTGACAGGTCTGTTGGCGGTCTCATCAAGCGGGCTATGGAGAAGGGACTGGTGTTGATCAATGCGGGGTCAGATATTCTCCGGTTCGTGCCTCCTCTCATTATAGAAGAGAAACATGTGGATGACATGATTGAGATTCTGCGTAAATGTATCGCGGAAATAGAAGGAGAGAGGCAGTGACGCTGAAAAAAAGATTGATTATGATTCTTGTGACGGCGATTACGGTTGGCGGTCTTTACGCGGCGGGAAGATTCGGGATGGCAGTGAGCCCAAAAGAGCCTGAGGAGGCCCAGGAAGAGTCTTTTTTGGGGCACAGGGAAACGCTGTATCTCTGGTATGCGGATGAGACACTCACGGACTATCTGAACAGCGCAGCGGTTTCTTACGGCGAATATCAGGATGCCGTGCGAGTGGTTCCGGTTTACACCCCGGGATTGGAATATTTGGAGACGATCAATCAGGCGTCTTTGCAGACGGAGGAAATCCCGGATTTATATATAGTCAGCAATGATTCTCTGGAGAAGGCTTATCTTGCTGGGCTGGCCAGTGAAGTGAAGCTGCCGGAGGGTGTTCCTTCCATGGAAGAGCAGCTTCCCGGTATGGCTGTCAGGGCCGTGACCTACCATGACAAGCAGATTGGATATCCTTACTATTTTGAGACAAGCTGTCTCCTATACAACAAGACATATCTGGAGGACTGGGCCAGGACGCAGATTGTGGCAAAGCGAGATGAGGATCTTGCTAAGGAGGCCCAGGAACAGGCGGATAGCGGCAATGTGGAGGAGGAGATTCAGGAAAGTCACGCGGAGGAGGAAGTCTCCGAGGAGGAAATTGCAGCCAAGCTTGAGGAGGCTGTTCCCGAAACCATAGATGAGATTCTCTCCTTTGCGGATGTTTACGATGCGCCGGAGCAGGTGGAGGCGGTTTTTAAATGGGATGTGTCGGATATTTTCTACAATTATTTTATTGTGGGAAATTACATTGATGTGGGTGGAGAGGACGGCGATAATGCAGACTCTATTCATATTTATAATGAAAATGCGATAAAGGCGCTCAGAGTTTACCAGAACTTGAATCAGTTCTTTTCCATCGATACGAAGGAAATCAGCTATGACGGTGTTTTGCAGGATTTTCTGGACGGAAAAATTGTCTACACGGTGGCGACTACGGATGCCTTGTCAAAGCTGGAGAAAGCCCGCGAGGACGGTATTTTTTCTTATGATTACGGAGTTTCCAGAGTTCCTGATGTCAGCGGCGGGCTCGAGTCCGCGTCACTCTCCGTGACACAGTGTGTGGTGGTTAACGGCTATTCCGTAAAAAAGGATATGGCAAATGATTTCGCAGTATATCTTACGCAGAATAATACAGGGGATCTCTATGCGAGGACGGGGAAGCTTCCTGTGCACTGTGAGGGAGATACCTTTGAAGATACGAATGCGGCGGCGTTTTTGGAGGAATATGAGCGCTCAGTACCTATGCCGAAGATGATTGAGACCAGTAATTTTTGGGTGGAATTGGAGATCGCTTTTGCGAGAATCTGGGATGGAGCCGACGCAAACGATGAACTGCGGGCATTGTCGGAACAGATTATGGGCCAGGTGATGGGGACAGAGTACACGGAGGAGTATCTCGATGTACCCGAAACGGTGACAGAGGAGGAGTAGGCCGCGTTTGAATTTTTTAGAGGGAAAGTCGAATATTTTTTAATCCATGGGGCCAATCTAAGACTATAGGAGGTAGTTTAGATATGATTGGATTCTGGATCGCAATTTTGTCCGGTGCGCTGATGAGTGTGCAAGGCGTTTTTAATACACAGGTTACGAAGCAGTCGGGAATCTGGGTGGCGAACGTTTTTGTGCAGCTCACGGCGCTTTTGGTCTGTCTGGCCTTCTGGCTGTTTGGAGACCGTTCCTCGTTTCGCCCGCTTTTTGAAGTACAGCCAAAATATATGCTGCTTGGCGGGGCTATCGGTGCTTTTATCACTTACACCGTGATTAAGAGCATGGAACAGCTGGGACCGGCGCGGTCAGTAATGTTTATTGTGACATCTCAGCTGCTTGTCGCCTATTTGATTGAGCTGCTTGGACTTTTTGGTACACAGAGGCAGCCCTTCGAAATAAAAAAGCTTTTGGGAATGGGTGTAATGATCGCAGGAATCGTCATTTTTAAGTGGACATAGGGAGAGATTTATTTTACAATGAAGCTATAGTGCGCAGCGGGAACCTCCCTGAGGCAGAATGCCGGAAAGGGAGACTATGCGGGATCAAAAAAAGAGAATAAAACATGCGAAAAAGATGCGGCGGACAGTGTTGCTGTTTGTGGTGCTTATTCTGCTTGGCGGCTGCACCAGGAAGGAGGAGCTGCTTTTTTTGGATGAGGGAGCTGGCTTTGAGGAGACTCTGTCCGAGGATGAAGGGGACATTGAAGACACAGCTTCAGAAGAAAAAACAGAGCAGGTAGAGGCTCCTTTTTCAAAACCAGAGGAAGGGGGACTGATTTATGTCCATGTCTGTGGTGCGGTTGCTAGTCCTGGCGTGTACGAGCTGAAAGCGGGAAGCCGTGTCTATGAGGCAGTACAGAAAGCAGGCGGATTTACAGGGCAGGCGGAGCAAAATTATATAAATCAGGCACAAGTTCTGACTGATGGAGTCAAACTTGTGATCCCAACGGTTGAGGAGGCGGCCGCAGACCAAGAAAGGGCGTCAGTGACTGCGGTGCAGGACAAAGCGGGCGCTTCGATGCAGGTCGGTATTGTGACAGGAGAGCCTTCAGGACAAACAGATGAAGAAAATTCGGTAAATTCAGGGGACAGCCGGATTAACATTAACACTGCGTCAGAAGAACAGCTTTGTGCGATTCCGGGGGTCGGCGCGACAAGGGCAGCGGCGATCGCGGCTTATAGGGATGCTCATGGCAGTTTTAAAAGGCCGGAAGATATCATGCAGGTGAGTGGTATCAAGGAGGGCATGTTTGAAAAAATAAAAGACAGCATTTGTGTAAATTAGCGTACTGGCGCATTCCTTTTCAGGCAGGCAATTTTTCGAAACATGGACGCTTCAGTACACTGGAAGGAGGTCAAAACAGGTAGGGGAGTATGGCACAGAAAGTTTTGGTAGTGGATGATGAAAAATTGATCGTGAAGGGGATCAGATTCAGCCTGGAGCAGGACGGTATGGAGGTGGACTGCGCCTATGACGGCGAGGAGGCACTGCGGCTTGCGGAAGAAAATACCTATGATATCATCCTTTTGGATGTGATGCTGCCGAAGATGACAGGGTTTGAAGTATGCCAGCAGATACGTGGCTTTTCCAGTGTGCCGATTGTTATGCTTACTGCCAAGGGTGATGACATGGATAAAATTCTGGGCTTGGATTACGGCGCGGACGATTATATTACAAAGCCATTTAATATTTTAGAGGTGAAGGCCAGAATCAAAGCTATCATACGCAGGACAAACCGCCGTGAGCCGGAAAAGAGAGAATCGGTCAAGGTGGTTGAACGGGGTGACATGCGGCTTGACTGTGAGGGCAGGAGAGTGCATATCAGGGATCGGGAAATTAATTTGACAGCCAAGGAATTTGAAGTGTTGGAGCTTCTGATGAAAAATGCGGGAAAAGTATATGGCAGAGAAGAACTGCTGCGTCTGGTGTGGGGAACAGATTATCCTGGTGATGTGAGAACCGTCGATGTACATATCAGGAGACTGCGCGAAAAAATAGAGGAGATCCCGGGAGAGCCCATGTACGTGCGGACTAAATGGGGTGTTGGATATTACTTTGCTTAAATCGAAATTACGAAGAATTACATTTTTAAGGAGCCTGAAAGGGCGCATTTTCCTGATTTTACTTATTGTAGGGCTGATACCTTGTTTTATTATGCGCTATGCGATTCTGCGAAATTACGAACGCCGGGCGGTAACTGTCAGGACGTCAGATATTTCTACACAGGTCAGGATTCTGGCAAATCATCTGATTACCTATCATTATCTGCAGGACACTTCCTCGGAGGTGATCAACGCGGAACTGGATCAGCTCTCCAATCTTTATGACGGGCGGGTGCTCATCATCAATGCAGACCTCAGGATTGTGAAAGATACTTATGGTATCAGCGAAGGCAAAACTATTATTTCCGAGGAGGTCATTCGCTGTCTGAGGGGCGAGAGCGCCAATCGCTATGATCGAGAGAATGGTTATATAGAAATGACTATTCCTATCACGGAGACAGTGGAAGCGGATCTGCCAGTAGGTTCCGGGGAGAGTTTTGATCTGGTGCGGGGTGTGATGTTAGTCAGCGCGTCAAATGACAGTATTATCGCTACAATGGACAGCCTGAACCGTCAGGCGCTTGTGGTAGAGTCGATTGTGGGTGTGCTGATCTTTGTGGTGACGCTTTTGGTGTCAAAGGTTCTTTTTGCGCCGTTCAAGAAGATGATACAGGCCCTGGATCAGGTGCAGGAGGGATATACCAACGATCCGATTTCTGTGACGGACTGTCTGGAGACGGAGCATATTGGCGACGCTTTTAATCGTGTGCTCGGACGAATGAAAATGCTTGATAATTCGAGGCAGGAGTTTGTGTCGAACGTGTCCCATGAGCTGCGTACACCGATTACATCAATGAAGGTGCTGGCGGACTCACTGATCACGCAGAAGGATGTACCGCTGGAAGTTTACCAGGAATTTATGAGAGATATTGCCGCTGAGATTGAGAGAGAGGATAAGATTATCAATGATCTGCTTTCTCTGGTGAAGATGGACAGGACATCGGCGGATCTGAATATCTCAGAAGTGGATATCAATGCGCTGGTAGAGCTTATCATGCGCAGACTTCGGCCCATTGCCATGCGCAGGGACGTGCAGCTCGTATATGAGAGTATTCGGCCTGTGACGGCGGAGGTGGATGAGGTGAAGCTTACCCTGGCGCTCTCTAATCTGGTAGAGAATGCGATCAAATACAACAAGGAACACGGTTTTGTGAAGGTAACGCTGGATGCCGGCCACCAGTTTTTCACAGTGCAGGTGGCGGATTCAGGTGTTGGCATTCCGGAGGATGCACTGGAACATATTTATGAGCGCTTTTACCGTGTGGACAAGTCACGCTCTCGGGAGATTGGCGGCACGGGACTCGGGCTCTCCATTACGAGGAGCGCAATTCTCATGCACAGAGGTTCCATCAAAGTGACGAGTATCGAGGGAGAAGGAACGGACTTTATGGTGAAGATACCGTTGAAATATATTCTTGTTTAAGGGGATTTATGAGAAAAAGATTGAAAAGCGGGCGTTATTTTTTCTTTTATGCCGTTTGGATTGTGGGACTGCTTCTCTGCACAGCCTGTGGGCACAGAGGCGAGGAGCACAGAGGCGGGGAGCACAGCGGGACGGTTTATAAGTTATATTATGTAAACAATGACGAGACGAAAATTGTGAATCGCGAGTATATGAGCGAGACAACGGATACGACACTTTTATTCGAGGAACTTTTGGGACAGCTTACGATTTTGGCAGAGCGGATGGATTATCAGACGCCGCTTGCCGGGGAGATTTCCGTGGCGGGGCACACGCTGGATAACGGGCTGCTGACTCTGGATTTTGATGAAAGTTACAAGACACTGCGGGGCACAAGGGAAATTCTCGTGCGTGCGTCGATTGTGCGGACGTTTACCCAGCTTCCGGGTGTGGAGCGGGTGACGTTCACAATAAAGGGAGAGCAGCTGATAGACGCGGCTGGAACGGCGGTAGGTGTGATGGCGGCGGATACTTTTATTGAAAATGCCGGCAACGAGATTAACGCTTATGAGAAGGTGGATCTCAAGCTTTATTTTGCCAATGAGACGGGGGACAGCCTGGTGGAGGAAAACCGCCGCAATGTGGTGTATAACAGCAATATTTCATTGGAGAAGCTGGTGATGGAGAAGCTGGTGGCAGGGCCTGAAACCAATGATGCTTATCCAACTATCAATCCGGCTGCCAAGATTGTGAGTGTCAATGTGAAGGACGGGACATGTTATGTAGATTTGAGCGGCGATTTTTTGAACCAGCCGTACAATGTGGCTTCTGATGTGACAATCTATTCTATTACAAATTCACTGGTGGAGCTGCCAAATGTGAATCGAGTACAGATATCGGTAAATGGCGAAACGAATATATTTTACCGGGAGAAAGTAAATCTAAACAATGTGTTCGAGAGGAATTTAGATATTCTGGTTCCCCTACACTAAAGATGATGTAAACATAAACAATAGAATAAGGAGAGACAGATATGCGCAGACCATTATGTCTGATAGGACTGGTAGTTGTGGCCGCACTGCTTGCAGGGATGATAGTGTTCCCCCGCCAGGTGCAGACCTGCGAAGGACTGGACGGAGAGACACTTGTTGCTGTGGGGCGTGTTGGATGGAAAGAACACAGAATTTCCGGAGCGGAGGAGATTTTGGTGGTCACTTTGGAGGAAGTTTTGATTCCTAAGCCAGATAAAATAGGCATCCTGAAACAAATCATATCAAATTCTAATGCAATTCAGCCAAATATCATCTCGGCAGATTCCGCAAAGAAAATAGTAAGTTACATAAAACAAAACAGAGAACATCTTATTCAAAAAGATTCGGAGAATATCAACGGTATTTTATGCTATCTGGACAATGACAAAGACCCGGCCATGGGGAGTATTGTCCTTATGGAGGGGAAGCTTCGCATTTTTTCACATGCAGTCAATCCCGGGGAATTTGACGCAGCCGAGTACTATGATGTTATGGGGCAGCAGGGAAGACTGATGGGCAGCAGATGTCTTGTTGAAAGTAAAGGTTGTTGGCCTTTCAGAGAAAGATTGTACAGAATAAAAGAATATCTGGCACTGC
This sequence comes from Lachnospiraceae bacterium UBA7060, assembly GCA_002493835.1. Taxonomy (GTDB): domain Bacteria; phylum Bacillota; class Clostridia; order Lachnospirales; family Lachnospiraceae; genus UBA3282. The sequence continues at coordinate 48,690 of DLAA01000136.1, forward strand.
TTTTAAACGCAAGCTATCCAGAGAAGGAGGCGGCAGTCATGAGAGCCATGCTTTTGGGGGAGAAGGGCGTACTGGAGGCAGATATTAAGGGACTTTACCAGAAAAACGGCATTATACATATACTGGCTATCAGTGGTCTGCACCTTTCCATTTTGGGAATGGGGCTTTATGAAATATTAAAAAGGATGCGGATTCCCAATTTGATTAACATTGTAATTTCAGTCGGGGTGATGTGTTGTTATGGAACTATGACAGGAATGGGAATTTCCATCATAAGAGCTCTTATTATGTTTGGTTTAAAGCTTTGTGCAGGCCTTCTGGGAAGGACCTATGACATGCTGACTGCTATGATGGCGGCGGCTTTGCTGCTTTTGGTGCAGCAGCCGTTATATTTAATGCACAGCGGATTCCTTTTTTCTTTTGGCGCTGTCTGCGGTATAGGCCTGCTGCCTGCTGTCTCCAATCAGCTGCCAGATACCAATAAGCCTGTAAAGGCATTGTTTACAGGTATTTGGGTATCCCTCTCCACTTTGCCGGTATATCTGTGTTTCTACTATGAATTTCCTCCATATTCGGTGATCCTCAATTTAATTGTGATTCCCTGCATGGGAGTGGTTCTTGCTGCAGGGCTTTCTGTGGTATTTGCTGCGGCATGGATTCTGCCTCTTGGAAAGGCCGCAGCTGTTCCCGGCATATTTTTTCTGAGATTTTATGAGAAATGCTGCAGTTTCTGTCTTACGCTGCCGGGCTGTAGATGGATCACAGGATGTCCCACAAAATTACAGGTGTTTTCTTATCTCATAATTCTTGCGGGATTAGTATTTTGGGGGAGGCATATGAAAAGAGGGCGGTTTTGGGGCATTTTGTTTGGGGCGGTACTGCTTTTGACAGTGCGGCTGCCAGAAAGCTTTGAGATTACAATGCTGGATATCGGGCAGGGCGACTGTATTTATCTGGCGGATGGGCAGGGCGGCCATTATCTGATTGATGGAGGAAGCTCGGACCAGAAGGAAGTAGAAACTTACCGGATTGTGCCGTTTTTGAAATACCGGGGTGTGAGCCGGTTGGACGGTGTGTTTGTCACTCATCCGGACAGTGATCATATAAGTGGAATCATCGGGCTTCTTGAAAGTAATGGGGAGACTGGAATAGAGATCGGCTGTCTTTTTTTACCTGAGGCAGCTGAAGAGAGCAGAAATGAGAGTTATCACGAGCTTGAGGATCTGGCAGGGGACGCTGATGTGCCGGTCCGTTATCTTCACGCAGGAGAAAAGGTAAAGAGTGGAGATGTTATGTTGATTTGTATGCATCCGCAGAAAGGATATGTATGTGAGGACGCCAATGCCTACTCCACCACGCTTTATCTGAAATATGGCGCTTTTTCGGCACTCTTTACCGGAGATCTGGAAGGAGAGGGGGAGGAGCTGGTGACAGAAAGGTACTGCAGACTGGCTGGGGCAGGAGAGATTTCTGCGGATGGCATTACTTTGCTTAAGGCTGCCCACCATGGTTCCAAAAATTCAACAAGAAAAGAGTTTTTGGAGAGTGTAAATCCACAGATTGCACTGATTTCTGCAGGGCGGAATAATTCCTATGGGCATCCCCACAGGGAAACGCTGGACCGGCTTGAGAGTCAAAGATGCCGCATTTATCAGACGTCTGTGAGCGGAGCTGTTACGGTCCGGGTGAGCGGCGGGAGTGTTCGTGTGGAGGAATATCTGGGAAAGTGAGGAGCAAAAGCAGGTTGTATTTTATCTGATGACCGATTATACTATAGTTATAGTAAACGACATAAAAAATTATGAAAAAGCTAAACGAAGAAATCAGGACTGGACAACTGAAACAAGTGTATCTTCTGTGCGGGGAGGAGGCCTATCTGCGCAGACAGTACAGGGACCGGGTGAGGAAGGCTCTTTTGGGTGACGGGGATCTTATGAACCTCCACTGTTTTGAGGGGAAGGGAATTAACCCCGGCGAGGTGGTTGATCTGGCTCAGACTCTGCCTTTTCTTGCCGATAGACGGGTGCTGGTAATAGAAAACAGCGGTTTTTTTAAACGCGGCGGGGAGGCTCTTGCGGATTATCTGGCAGAGCCTGCACCGACTGCCTTTTTCGTGTTTGTGGAAACGGAGATTGATAAGCGGAGCAGGCTGTACAAAGCGGCTGTCTCCAAAGGTCGTGTCATTGAGTGTAAGACACCGGATGATGGAATGCTGAAGCGCTGGGTATTGGAGCTTCTTACGAAGGAAGGAAAGAAAATTACCCAGCAGGATTTGGAGTTTTTCCTGGAAAAGACAGGGACGGATATGGAAAATATCCGAGGTGAGGTAGAAAAGCTGGTCTGCTATTGTCTGGACCGGGACGTGATCACTGCGAAGGATATTGAGGAGATCTGTGTCCGGCAGATTAACAGCCGTATTTTCGATATGGTTGAGGCCGTTGCAAACAAAAAACAGAGACAAGCCATGGATCTTTACTATGACTTGCTGACTTTGAAAGAACCGCCCATGCGGATTCTCTTTCTGATTGCCAGACAGTTTAACCTCCTTCTGCAAGTAAAGGAGTTGAAAAACAAAGGCTATGATATACGCACGATTGGCACAAAGGTGGGATTGGCGGGCTTTATTGCCGGAAAATATGCAGCTCAGGCAGCGAAGTTTAAAGAGACGGATTTGAAGGAGGCACTGCGGGACTGTGTGGAGGCGGAAGAGTTAGTCAAAACGGGCAGAATGAATGACATTTTGAGTGTGGAGCTTTTGATTGTGAAACACAGCGCATAGTTTTTGTTCAGGCTGTGTTATGTGCTTTCCGCTTGACTCCAAAGCTGATATTGGCATGTTTGCTTTTTAACGCTTTGTGCAAGTCAGTTATTACAATTTGCAAAGTTCCGGTTGCAGAGACAGGTGTGTTTACAGTACAATAGAGCAGGAGTGGTAGATTATTGCCATTTACTATTATCATTATGGAGGCATTTCATGGGAATGCATATTGTTTGTCTGGATCTTGAAGGGGTGCTTGTGCCGGAGATATGGATTGCTTTTGCGAGAGAGAGCGGCATTTTGGAGCTTACAAGGACAACCAGGGATGAGCCGGACTATGATAAACTGATGAACTGGCGGATCGGTATTTTGAAGGAACATGGTCTTGGTCTTAAGCAGATTCAGGAGACCATCGCGAAGATTGATCCGATGCCAGGGGCGAAGGAGTTTCTGGACGAGTTAAAACGCATCACACAGGTGATTATTATCAGTGATACTTTTACACAGTTTGCGGGGCCGCTGATGGAGAAGCTGGGGTGGCCGACGATCTTTTGCAATTCCTTGGAGGCGGCACCGGATGGAGAGATCATCGGGTATAAAATGCGTGTTAGAGATTCTAAGCTTACTACGGTGAGAGCGCTGCAGTCCATTGGTTTCGAGACGATTGCCGTTGGGGACAGTCACAACGATTTGGGCATGATTCAGGCGGGCAAAGCCGGCTTTTTATTTAGGAGTACAGAACAGATTAAGAGGGATTATCCGCAGATTCCTGCATACGAGACGTACAAGGAACTGTTGGAGGCTTTGAAAAAAGCGATGCTGTCTTGACGACTTTAGGAACTGTCAACGGTTCCTTAGCTGAGCTTGTGAATTTTACAGGAAATAAAAAAGAATGGGCTGCAGTGCTGGCTGGTATGTCAGACTGCGGCAGGGAAGGAGAAAAGATTATGAAATGTAGACGAGCAGCACTTGAGGTTGACGTGGAGAAGTATGAGACTGGTAAAGGAATGGAGGACGGCTTTGAACTTTGGACGGACGTAGTTACGAGAGGATGGTTTGCCACGGATTCTCTGGTGCAGGTCAAAAAGGAAAATGGCGCTATTGTCTGCCCCTATATTATCCACAAGAGAGGGAAAACATTCATCGGTGAAGGAGATTATATTATCACCGATGCAGATGGCTCGAAACATGTCTGCAGCGGTGATAAAGTTTTTGATAGGTATCAGCCCATTGAAGAATAGAATTATGTAAACTTGAATTGCAGAAAAAGCAAAAAGTCAGAAATTCTGATTTTTTGCTTTTTCTTTTTTGTATAGGAAATTGCGACAGTGTAAACCATTCAGGGAGAATGCGGAGCATTCTCTGAATCGTTGCTGCAAAGCGACAATTTTTTGTATATGGTTAGAGTGTCAAAAGGTGTTATTTTTTTAATGTCCTGTTTATGGGACTGTTAAAATGATAAGGTAGTTCCAACAAGGGGGTGTGACAGATGAAAAGGGGTTTTGGCATGATCACGGCGTTCTTGGTTCTGACGGTGTCTCTCTGCATAGGCGGGATAGTGATGGGCAGGGATCGGAATGATTACGCTCGGGAAAATGAGAGATACATGCTGCTGGAAGATGCATTCCGAGAAAGAGCGAGAAGAATTTTGGATGAGCAGGGATTTCAAAACAGCGGCATGACCATCACCTGGATCAGAGAGGCTGGCGGCGTGAGGAGTTACCGGGTAGAGATTCATCATAGCAGAATTGAAAGTCTTGAAAAAGAGGAGAAGGAGAGACTGACAGAGAGTCTGTGCTGGGCAGATTTTTGCAAGGAGGTGGAGTGTTTTACGATTATCTATACATAACACTTTAGCTCCTAGCTGTACTGTCACAGATATACTTGACAAATTAGAACGTTTGTTCTAATATTTAGATAGAACAAACGTTCTTCACAGCCGCGGTGAAAAAACATGACTTTTTTCTGTTTTGGGATTATACTAGGTAGAGAATTATAACAAGGAAGGAGATTCCTATGAGACATAATCCCAGACCACAGGAAATGTACAGACATTTTAAGGGAAATTTATATCAGATCCGTTGTCTAGCCAGACATAGTGAGACAAGGGAGATGATGGTGGTTTATCAAGCGATGTATGGCACTTTTGAGATATATGTGCGCCCGCTGTCTATGTTTATGGAAGAGGTAGACCGTGCGAAATATCCGGATGTCAGACAGAGATATCGTTTTGAACTATTGCAGGAACTGGAAGATGTGGAGGAGCCTGTTGAATTGTCCGGACTTTCGACCGGAAAAGAGCCTGCTACTTCATCAAAAGAACATTTGGAGGAGAAAAGGACGGCAGACAAAGAGGCTGAGTCTGTTGCTTTGAAGTCATTTTTTCCTGAGGCGCAGGAAGCAGAAGAACAACTAAATATAGATCCTCTGGTACTGGCGTTTCTCGATGCGAATTCCTATGAGCAGAAGCTTAGTATTCTCGATTCACTCCATAACCGGATTACGGACGACATGATTAATGTGATGGCGGTGTCTTCGGATTTGGAAATTAAGGAGGGTGATTTGGAGGATAGATATATGGAGCTGAGAAGCTGCCTTCGCACTTTTGAGAAATTTGAGTGCAACAGGTTAAGGTAGTTGATTGAGCGCCCGCCGGAGAGATTTAAGGGGGTGCTTTATGGCTTATGATTTAAAAAATAAACTTGTGGTGGGCGTTTCGTCCAGAACGTTGTTTGATTTGACTTTTGAGAACAAAATATTCGAGGAAGAGGGGTGGGAGGCGTATAGCCGGTATCAGGTAGAGCATGAGAATGAGCTGCTCAGCCCGGGGCCAGGCTTTCCACTGGTACGGGCACTCCTGAATTTAAATGAACTTCCGGGCATGGAAGGACGGGTGGAGGTCATTATTATGTCCAGAAATAGTCCGGACAGTTCACTCCGGGTATTCAAGGCTATCGAACATTATGGCCTGCGGATTACCAGGGCAGTATTGGCAGGAGGAGCATCTTTGGCGCCATATCTGGCGGCTTTTGAGACAGATCTATTTTTGTCGGCTTGTGAGGAAGATGTACAGCGGGCTATTGATTCGAATATTGCGGCGGGCATCATTTGTACGGAGGGGATTACAACCTATGACTGTGAACACAGGATTAGACAGATCAGGATCGCCTTTGATGGGGACGCAGTACTTTTTTCGGATGAGTCAGAGCGGATTTTTCGAGAGAAGGGACTGGAGGCTTTTGAAGAGAATGAAAGGCGGAATGCGGATAATCCTATGCAGGCAGGTCCCTTTGCAAAATTTTTAAAGACACTTTCTGAATTGCAGAAAAATTATTCAGAAGAAGAAGCACCGATCAGAACTGCTCTTGTAACAACCAGATGTGCACCGGCTCACGAGCGGGTTATACGCACGCTGAGAGCATGGGATGTGCGTATCGACGAGGTGTTCTTTTTGGGCGGAATACACAAAAAGGATGTGCTGCAAGCTTTCGGAGCACATATTTTTTTCGATGATCAACAGACCCATACGCTTCCGGCCTCAGAGGTGGTGCCCTCGGCCAGGGTTCCTTATAGAAATCGGGAGAGCGTGGAGGAGATTGAGGAAAAGGACAGCAGTTAAAGGAATAATAGGATATGAAATACGGGGAAATAGTTACCGCTCAATTTATAGAACGGCCCAATCGATTTATTGCTTATGTGGAGCTGATGGGCGAACGGACGAAGGTGCATGTGAAGAATACGGGCAGATGTGGGGAGCTTTTGACAGATCATGCCAGTGTGTATCTTGAGAAGAACGACAGCAAAATGCGTTCTACCGCTTATGATCTTGTGGCGGTGGATAAGGGTGGGCGTCTTGTCAATATGGATTCTATGGCCCCGAATAAAGTAGTAGGTGAGTGGCTTTGGTCGGGCGGTCTGTATGAGAACATAAGTTTAGTCAGGCCAGAGAAAACCTTCGGTGGATCACGTTTTGATTTCTATGTAGAGAATGATTCCGGTAAGAAAGCTTTTATTGAGGTGAAAGGTGTGACCCTGGAAAGGGACGGCGTGGCGGCATTCCCGGATGCGCCTTCTGAGCGGGCGCTTAAGCATGTGGAAGAATTGATGGAGGCATGCAGGCAGGGCTATGAGGCTTACCTTTTGTTTATTGTTCAGATGAAGGGAGTCCGCTATTTGGAACCCAATTGGGACACACAGCCGGCCTTCGGAGAAGCATTAAAGCGGGCAAGGAGTGCGGGGGTTCGGTTAATTGCTTATGATTGTCTTGTACGGAAGGATGGCATGGAGATGGACGAACCACTTCCTGTTGTTTTGGATAGTCTGGACAGGATTGCGGAGCCTTTGCTTACCTGGTATGATGCGGGCAGACGTATTCTGCCATGGCGGGAGGAACCTACACCCTATCATGTATGGTTGTCGGAGATCATGCTGCAACAGACCAGAGTGGAAGCTGTGCGGCCTTACTATGACCGCTTTTTGCAGGAGCTTCCTGATATCGAAAGTCTTGCGGCGGTAGATGAGGAGAAACTTCTGAAATTATGGGAGGGTTTGGGATATTATAATCGGGCTAGAAACTTGAGGAAGGCGGCTCAGATTCTTGTTTCGAAGTATGATGGCCGGATGCCCGATGATTATGAAAAAATAGCGGCACTTCCGGGGATTGGCAGTTATACAGCTGGTGCCATTATGTCTATCGCCTTTGGCAGAGCTTATCCGGCAGTGGATGGCAATGTATTGCGTATCCTTTCAAGGCTGCGGGCCGATGAACGAGATATTTTAAATGCGAAAGTGAAGAAATCCGTGGAGGAGGAGCTGCTTGTCGTGATACCAAAGGAGCGCCCTGGGGATTTTAATCAAGCATTGATGGAATTGGGGGCTATGGTCTGCATTCCCAACGGGACACCGAAGTGTGAGATCTGCCCATGGACGGAGTTTTGCAGAGCGAAGATGGAGGGGAGAGCCGGTGATCTCCCGAGAAAAGCAAAGAAGAAACCACGGCAGATTGAAAAAAAAACAATTTTGGTGATACAGGATGCGGAGCGCATCGCGCTTCATAAAAGGCCCCCGAAAGGACTTTTGGCAGGTATGTATGAATTTCCTTCTTTGGAGGGACAATGTAAAAAGAATCAAGTGCTTGCCTATTTGAGGGAACTTGGCTTTTCACCCATTCGGATAAGGGAGCTTCCCCCGGCAAAACATGTGTTTACCCACAGGGAATGGTGGATGACTGGATATTTGATTCGGGTGGATGAGCTGGCAGTAGGAAATGCGAAGGCAGGTGCAAGGGATTTTGTCTTTGTAGAACCGGAACAGACTCGTATGGAATATCCCATTCCCTCAGCCTTTGCGGTCTATGCAGAACAAGTGGAGATGAGACGCGGAAGGGAAAAATAAGGAAAATATAAGAATTCTGTAACAAAATACGTAGATGTGTGTGCTAAAATAGACAAAGGCCAGCAGGTTTAAAACGGCTGGAGGAATCAGAAGGAAGAAAAGGATGGTCATTTTAGTATGAAATTGTTGTCAGTTGCGATTCCCTGCTATAACTCAGAAAATTATATGAAAAAGTGCATTGAGTCACTTTTGCCGGGCGGCGAGGATGTGGAAATTCTGATTGTTGACGACGGCTCCACTGATGGAACAGGAGAAATCGCAGATACGTATGAAAAACTTTATCCCTCTATCGTGAGGGCGGTTCATAAGAAGAACGGCGGGCATGGCTCTGCTGTAAATACAGGACTTGCCTATGCATCTGGTCTTTACTTTAAAGTTGTGGATAGTGATGACTGGGTGAAGGAGAGCGCTTATCAAAAGATTTTGGAGATACTGCGGGATATAGTGGCAGGGGACACCGCCTTGGATATGCTGATTAGTAACTTTGTTTATGAAAAGGAAGGTGAGAAGAAACATAAGGTGATGAAATATCGCCACGCGCTTCCCCAAGATAGGATATTTGGCTGGAATGAAGTGAAACATTTCCATAAGGGACAGTATATTTTGATGCATTCAGTCATTTTCCGAACAAAGCTCCTCCGGGAATGCGGCTTGCAACTGCCGGAGAACACTTTCTATGTGGATAATATTTTTGTGTTCGAGCCGCTGCCTTTTGTGAAAACCATGTATTATCTCGATGTGAATCTTTACCGCTACTATATAGGAAGAGAAGGGCAGTCGGTAAATGAGCAGGTAATGATTGACAGGATAGACCAGCAGATAAAGGTTAATAAAATTATGATAGATTATCTCGTGGACAAAAAGGCGAAGATCTACGGGAAGGGGAAACTGAGAAGGTATATGATTAACTATCTGGAAATCATTACGGTGATTTCCTCTATTATGTTGATTCGGTCCGGTACTGAAGAAAATCTGGAGAAGAAGGCAGAGCTGTGGAGTTATATCAGACAGAAGGATATTGGTTTGTTCATGCGGCTGCGTTATGGTGTTTTGGGAAGCTATATGAATCTACCAGGAAAAGGGGGAAGGAAAATCTCCGTAGAAGGTTATAAAATTTGCCGGCGTTTTTTTAAATTTAACTGATTAAATGCACGCGAGTGCGGGGGCGCTCGCGTGCAGGCGTGAAATCGAATCGAGCGCGCGGGCGCTCAATTTTTTATTCTATAGGAAATTGCGACAGCGTAAAACATTTAAGGAGAATGCGGAGCATTCTCTAAATCGAGCGCGCGGGCGCTCGATTTTTTATTCTATAG
>DLAA01000136.1:58468-62190 GCA_002493835.1 Lachnospiraceae bacterium UBA7060
TTATTCTATAGGAAATTGCGATAGTGTAAACCATTCAGGAAGAATGCGAAGCATTCTTTGAATCGTCGCTGCCGAGCGACGATTTTTTATACAAGTGTGCTAGGTTTCCTTTTACGTCTGCGCTGCATACCATGGTAAAGATTGATAAGAACATCGGAACGGTATACGATTCCATACATAACAGCAGCCATGATAAATGCGGTGGTTACGTCGAAGACAGAGTGCTGCTTGATCAGCATTGTGGATAATATGATTGAACTGCAAAGCACCAAGGACCCGATGCGGATGCCTTTCTTTTTCTCCAGTCGTGAGCTTTTCATCACTGCAAAATGACAGCCGAGAGAGTTATACACATGAATGCTGGGCCAGAGATTGGTTGGAGTGTCTATCCGATAAAGCATGGCTACCAGATGTGTGAATATGTTATCTCTTGGCATGACAGCGGGACGAAGATCATGTCCGTTCGGCCAGAAAGTGCTGATGATCAGAAAGACAGTCATTCCTGTAAACAGAAATGTACAGGCTCTGAAATAATCGTTCTTATCTTTAAAGAAAAAGTAGAGAACAACCGCAGCTACATAGGCAAACCATAGGAAGTAAGGAATAATAAAAACTTCACAGAAGGGGATAAGGTCATCCGGCCTGAAATGGATCAGGCGAAAATGGCTTGTTACATTTTTCTCCAGGTATGCGAACCACTGCATATAGATGATTCCATAGAGAATAAGCGGAATCGCATGTCTGTATTGCTGCCAAATTTTTGTATATATTGTTTTCATAAATAATAACATCCTTATCTTTGTAGATTAATTCGTAGATTAATTCACTCAGGAATTATTAATGATTCTTGAGTTATTATCTCATGCTAACCGCCATGATTCCGTTTCGCGGAATCTCAAATCAAGATTCGAGCCTGACAACTTTAAATGATATGATTCATGATAGCAGATTAGGGTTAAAAGTCAAAATAAGAATTCCATAAAGATTTCTTAATTTTTCATAAAAAACTATCTAATATGTCAAACTTATGATTGCATGTACAGAAGCGTCGCAGGAACTGTCATAAATTTTGTTTGCATTACATAGCATAATACCTTATAATATTATCTTGAAATTTCGTTGTCATTATTCGTTACTTTTACTGCTGCGAAATTTTATATTTGTTAAGTATTTATTTTCACAAATACAATGCAAGCCCATTAAAATCGGTCTGGCCGATGTGGCTTGCTATGAGAGCGTAAATTATTTAGAAAGGCAGGAACGAGGAATGTATTCATTGGATGAAGTAAGGAATGTAGATCCAAAGATCGCTCAGGCGATTATTGATGAGCAGAACAGGCAGAATTCCCACATTGAACTGATCGCATCTGAGAACTGGGTGAGCAAAGCAGTTATGGCGGCTATGGGGAGTCCCCTTACTAACAAGTATGCGGAAGGTTATCCCGGCAAACGCTATTATGGCGGCTGTGAATGTGTGGATGTGGTGGAGAATCTGGCCAGGGATCGTGCGAAAGAGCTTTTTGGGTGTGAGTATGTCAATGTACAGCCTCATTCTGGCGCTCAGGCGAATATGGCTGTCTTTTTTGCGGTGATGGAGCCGGGTGATACTTTTATGGGCATGAACTTGGATCATGGCGGACATTTGTCTCATGGTTCACCGGTCAATATGTCCGGCAAGTATTTTAACTGTGTGCCTTATGGTGTCAATGATGAAGGATTTCTTGATTACGATAATGTGAGAAAAATTGCGCTGGAGTGCAAACCGAAGATGATAGTGGCGGGGGCCTCTGCCTATGCAAGAACCATTGACTTTAAAAAGTTCAGGGAGATTGCAGACGAAGTTGGCGCGGTACTTATGGTGGACATTGCCCATATCGCTGGACTTGTGGCAACAGGACTTCATCCGAGTCCCATTCCCTACGCTCACGTGACAACTACCACAACGCATAAGACTCTGCGCGGTCCCCGCGGAGGCATGATTATGTCGAGTCAGGAAACGGCGGATAAATATAACTTTAACAAAGCCATTTTCCCGGGCATTCAGGGCGGTCCGCTGATGCACGTGATTGCCGCGAAGGCTGTGTGCTTTAAGGAAGCTTTGTCTGACGACTTTAAGGTTTATATGAAAAACGTAGTGGACAATGCGCAGGCTCTCTGCAAAGCTTTACAGGCCAGGAATATCAAGATTGTATCCGGTGGAACGGACAATCATTTAATGCTGGTAGATTTGACGAATTATGATCTGACAGGCAAGGCTGTGGAGAAGCTCCTTGATGAGGCCCATATTACAGCAAATAAGAATACGATTCCAAATGATCCGAAGTCGCCTTTTGTGACAAGCGGCATTCGTCTGGGTACACCGGCGGCTACGTCCCGCGGATTAAATACGGTGGATATGGAGCAGGTGGCGGAGGCAATTTCCATTGTCATCAAGGAAGGCGAGGCAGGTATTGGCAAAGCACAGGCCATCATTAAGACACTGACAGATAAGTATCCATTGATTTAAAGGAGAAGATCATGATTCAAATAGCGGTATTGGGATATGGCACTGTGGGAAGCGGTGTCGTGGAAGTGATTGAGACGAACAAGGCGGATATCAATAAAAAGGCAGCACAGGATCTGGAGATTAAGTATATTCTGGATCTGCGGGATTTCCCCGGCGATCCCTACGAAAGTAAGGTGGTACACGACTATAATCTGATTCTGAATGACCCTGAGGTGACGATTATCTGTGAGACTATGGGAGGCACGAAGCCGGCCTATGAGTTTACCAAACAAGCGCTTCTCTCCGGAAAGAGTGTGTGTACTTCCAACAAGGAGCTGGTGGCGGCCCATGGGCCGGAGCTTATAAAGATTGCTAAGGAGAATCACTGTAATTATCTGTTTGAGGCCAGTGTAGGCGGAGGTATTCCGATTATACGTCCTTTGAATTATTCTTTAACAGCGGAGCATATTGACAGCATCACGGGAATTTTAAATGGAACGACTAACTATATTCTCACGAAGATGGATAGAGACGGCGCTGATTTTGAGGATGTTTTGAAGGAGGCGCAGGAGAAGGGGTACGCTGAGAGAAATCCGGAGGCCGATGTGGAGGGATATGATGCATGCCGCAAGATCGCGATTCTCTCTTCCCTTATGTCCGGCAGGAATGTGAGGTATGAGGATATTTATACAGAAGGAATTACAAAGATCTCTTCGGCTGATTTCAGATACGCGAAGCAGATGAATAAGTCCATAAAGCTTTTGGCTTACAGCAGGGATACGAAGGAAGGTTTTTTTGCCATGGTGGCTCCTTTCCTAATTTCTAAAGAGCATCCTCTTTACAGTGTGAATGATGTCTTTAATGCGGTTTATGTGCACGGGAATATGCTTGGCGATTCCATGTATTACGGGCGCGGCGCAGGTAAACTCCCCACTGCAAGTGCGGTGGTTTCTGATGTGGTGGACTGTGCAAGACACCAGGGAAAGACTATCATGTGTTTTTGGGACGAGGAGAAAGTAGACGTTGCGGACGTTGGGCTTGCCAGAAGAAAATTCTTTGTCAGAGTGTCAGAGGATAGACAGGAGGCTGCTGTGGCTTCTTTTGGCGCGCTCGCAGAGATAAATGTAGGCATCTCGGGGGAGTTCGCCTTTATGACCCAGGAGATGACAGAGAGAGAGTTTGAAGAAAAAATCAGTAAAATCGGCGGGTGTTTGAACAGAATCCGTATTATGGCATA
>DLAA01000086.1:0-6616 GCA_002493835.1 Lachnospiraceae bacterium UBA7060
CTTGCACTTTTCGCAAATCGGTTTTACTGATGGTCTAACCTTCATCTCAAACCCTCCTTTCAAAAAAGACCGTTTTACATTATAACACCAAATCCTGCCATTGACAAGACTATTTACAAACTTTCTGTATCGTTCGATCATGCCCATTCATAAGTTGTCATCTATCGTTTTTCCTCATAATATTTTCTTTGAACGACAACTTATTTCATGTCGGACGTTCGTCCTATAGAAATGCTTGCGCAAACTGCCCTTTGTGAGCAAGCTCCCACGGTCATTTTGTGCCATCATTTCTGCATGATCTCACTTATCACGCCAAATGATTCTTCCCTTAGACAAATCGTAAGGAGATAATTCCAGGGTTACCTTGTCGCCAGGCAGAATGCGGATGAAGTTCTGGCGCAGCTTGCCGCTGATATGCGCCAACACTACATGGCCGTTCTCCAATTCCACCTGAAACATGGTATTGGGAAGCTTTTCAATTACAGTTCCTTCAATCTCAATTACATCTGCCTTTGACATCTCTTTCCTCTCTTTCTCTCCGATACTCTTTGATCATTCTTTTAATTTCCAAATCATTGAAACCATTTTCCGGCTTTGCCAATCTCTTTTTCTTTATGAGCTGTATATGCTTTTTATTTTTCCGCTTCGGCTTTTCTATTGTTCTTCCCTGACCATCAGCTACATATATATACTCGCCTTCCTCCCGTATTATGACATATAAACTTTCTTTGTCATGTCCGGCCTTTGATGTGGCAAGCATTCCAACAATACTATCTTCCATACAAAATTCCTGTTTGTGTTTCTACTATATATTATAATAATGTCAGTATCTCCGGCTCCCTATCAGTAATCAGCACCGTATTCTCATAATGCGCTGACAGCCGGTGATCCGCCGTCACTACTGTCCAACCGTCATCCAGCCATTCCACCTCACCAGTGCCCAGATTGATCATAGGCTCGATTGCCAAGGTCATACCAGCTTTTAATTTAATCCCTCTTCGTCTCTGGGGATAATTCGGAATATAGGGCGGCTCATGGAGACAAGTCCCAATACCATGTCCCACCAGATCGTGGACAATACCATAACCATAGGATATCACATAATCTGCGATGGCATTGGAAATGTCATGCAAATGTCTCCCTGCTCTCGCCAGCCCAATTCCTCTGAAAAAGCTTTCTCTCGTCACTCTAATCAGCTTTTCTGCCTCCCGGGTGATCTCGCCTACCCCGTAGGTTCTGGCCGCATCGGCATGATATCCTTTATAAATCAGCCCCGTATCGAGACTTACAATGTCACCCTCCTGCAGAATCCGATCTGGACGGGGAATTCCGTGCACAACTTCCTCATTCACAGAGACGCAGACACTCGCGGGATATCCATCATAGTGTAAAAAATTCGGTGTACCGCCACATTCCCTAATCAACTGCTCACAAGTTGTATCTATATCCTTTGTAGATATCCCGGGGCGTATCGTTTTCGCCAGCTCCTCATGCACCTGGGCAAGCAGTCTGCCCGCTTCCCTCATCAATTCAATTTCCCGTTCTGATTTGATCGTGACCGCTGCCATACCTGCTCCTACTTTAAGATCTCCTTAATCGCCTTGAATACATCCTGCATTTCCTGTGTGCCGTCAACATTGCACAACACACCCTTTGCAGCATAAAAATCAATTAGAGGCTGTGTCTGCTCCTGGTATACCCGCAGACGCTTTTCTACCGTCTCCGGCTTGTCGTCATCGCGCAGCACAAGCGTCTCGCCGCAATCATCACAAATTCCTTCTTTTTTCGGCGGTACGTGCTCGATATGATAAGTCGCGCCGCAGGAAAGACATGCGCGTCTACCGCTCATTCTGCGGATAATATTTTCATCCGGTACTTCCACATTAATGGCATAATCAATTTGATCACCGAGCTTATTCAGTGCCTCCTCCAGCACCTCGGCCTGCGGAATCGTTCTCGGAAATCCGTCCAGTACATATCCGTCCTTGCAGTCTTCCTTCTTCACTCTGTCAAGAAGAATCCGCACAGTCAGCTCATCAGGAACCAAAAGTCCCTGATCCATATATTCCTTTGCCTCCATGCCAAGTTCAGTTCCATTCTTTATGTTCATACGGAACATATCTCCGGTAGAGACGTGTGGAATATGATATTCCTCCGCAATCATTTTCGCCTGTGTTCCTTTTCCTGCACCAGGTGCCCCCAGCATTATTATTTTCATTTTTCCTCTTTTCCTCTTTTTCTCCATTCCGGAGCACTTTGCACTGACATATAGACGCAAGGTAAGGGACGTGCTGTTAGTTTGCCGTCCCTACCCGTCCAGTCATTCATTAATCATTTAAAAAACCCTTATAATTGCGGACAAGCATCTGTGACTCGATCTGCTTAACCGTCTCAAGCACCACGCTGACAATAATAATCAGACTGGTTCCGCCGAAGGACACGCTCGCGCCAAATACACCGTTAAAGAAGTATGGTACTACACATACGATAGTAAGACCGATCGCTCCTATAAAAACGATATAATTTAACAGCTTGGACAGATAATCGCTGGTAGGCCTGCCAGGTCTGATACCTGGGATAAATCCACCCTGTTTTTTCATATTATCCGCAATCTCCATCGGATTGAAAGTGATGGATGTATAAAAGTATGCAAAGAACACCACCAATAAAATATATATCACCAGACCGATTGAATACACCAGATGATCCGGATTACACCAATAGTTTGAATTAAGCCCGCGGAGGATCTCTCCCCATATACCTGTACCAGTAATGTTAAACAGGGAACAAATCACTACAGGCAGCTGCATCAGGGATGATGCAAAGATGACCGGAATTACACCGGAGGTATTAACCTTCAACGGAATGTTTGTGGTCTGTCCGCCCACCATTTTTCTGCCCTGCACTTTTTTCGCGTACTGTACCGGAATTTTTCTCACACCATCATTTAAGATGATAACCAAAACCACCATCAGAACAATAATTGCGACAATGATAATCGCCGCCACCGCTCCCTTAGCAATGGATTTGCCAATCACAAACTGCTCAAAGAGCTGTGCAATATCCTGGGGCATACGAGAGAGAATATTGATCGTCAACACGATGGAAATACCGTTGCCAACTCCATTCTCCGTAATTCGCTCGCCGATCCACATCAGAAATGCGCTGCCCGCTGTGAGTGCCACTATAACAGTGATGACATTCATCACATTATAAGTCTCAAGAAGGCCCTGCCGTCCAAAACCGATCGCCATCACACCGGATTCAATCAAAGCAAGCGCAACCGTCACATATCTCGTAATAGATGCGATCTTCTTACGCCCATCCGCGCCGTCTCTCTGCATCTCCTCCAGCTTCGGAATCGCAATTGTCATAAGCTGCATAATAATTGAAGATGTAATATAAGGCGTAATATTAAGCGCGAGAATGGACATGTTCAAAAAAGATCCACCCGTAAAAGCATCAAAAAAATTAAATGCATCGCCGGTCTGGCTTTCAAACCATCTTGCAAAATAGGTCCTGTCCACACCAGGCACGGGCAGCTGTGATCCGAGACGAATCACAAGCAGCATGAGAAAAGTAAAGAAAATTTTATTTCTGATTTCCTTGATCTTAAAAGCGTTTTTTAGGGTTGTAAACATTAGATCACCTCTGCTGTTCCACCAAGTGCCTCGATTTTTTCCTTCGCGGATGCGCTGAAGGCATTTACCTTCACGTCGAGCTTCTTAGTAAGTTCTCCGTTCCCAAGGATCTTAACGCCATCACGTGGATTCTTTATGATTCCTTTTTCAATCAATGTATCTACATCAACCGTCGTGCCATTGTCAAATACCTCAAGTACGCTCAAATTGAGAGCCACGATTTCTTTCGTGTTCCTGTTAGTAAAACCTCTCTTGGGGAGACGTCTGTACAAAGGCATCTGGCCGCCCTCGAAGCCCGGCCTGGTGGCACCGGAACGCGCTTTCTGACCCTTATGACCTTTGCCAGCCGTCTTGCCATTACCAGAACCATGCCCGCGGCCTCTTCTGAAGTTATCGCTGTGCACAGAGCCTGCAGCAGGTCTTAAATTCGATAATTCCATTTTCACACCTCCTTATGCCTCTTCAACCTTAACCATATGCCTAATCTTCTGAATCTGACCTCTGGTCGCCGCATTATCAGGCAGCTCCACTGTCTGATGAAGCTTCTTAAGTCCCATAGCCGTCACCGTAGCGCGCGCCTTGGGCACTTGGCCGATCGTAGATCTGACTAAAGTGATCTTTAATTTTTTATCTGCCATCTTACTCTCCATTCCGGAACGTCCACGCGATGAGCAGCGCAAATCATAAATTTGCATCTGCCATCAAAAAAATTTTTGACGCTCCTGCACAAATTTGTGTCTGAACTTGTTCAGACGGTTCCCTCCTGATCTGAAATCTGTACAGAGAATGCCTGTTCTTTGGCACACTCTTATGCGAGACGTAAATATTCTTTGCGATGCAGCCTCTGCTGCAAGCATTAGAACATCTTCCCGCATTGTTATGCACGGATCTCTTCTGCGGATTTGCCGCGGTTTTTAGCCACTTCCTCAGGAGTCTTTAACTGGCTTAAGCCTGCGATCGTAGCCAGCACCACGTTCTGCTTATTGTTGGATCCCAAGGATTTCGTACGGATATTCTTTATACCTGCAAGCTCGCACACCACACGGGCAGGACCACCTGCGATAATACCTGTACCTTCCGGAGCTCTCTTCAGCAAAACAGAGGCAGAGCCAAATTTCCCGACAAAATCATGTGTGATACTGTTTTTATCATCCATAGCAACATTCACCAAATTCTTGATCGCATCTTCCTTACCTTTACGGATCGCCTCAGGGATTTCAGTCGCTTTGCCAAGGCCCGCACCAACATGGCCGTTGCTGTCGCCAACTACCACAAGAGCTGTGAAGCGCATGTTACGACCACCCTTGACAACCTTGGTTACACGCTTGATTGTCACAACTTTCTCAGTGAGTTCTAACTGACTTACGTCAATAATTGTACGTCTCATGTGATCTCTCTTCTCCCTTCCTAGAATTCCAGGCCAGCTTCTCTGGCCGCGTCCGCTAATGCTGCAATCTTACCTTGATAAATGAAACCGCCTCTATCAAAGACAACAGTTTTGATGCCCTTCTCAATTGCTCTTTTAGCGATCACTGTTCCCACATATGCTGCCGCCTCAACGTCATTGGTCCTCTTAAGCTCGCTTCCGACACTCTTCTCTAGAGTCGATGCAGAAACTAAGGTATTTCCAACCGTATCGTCAATAATTTGAGCATACATATGATTATTGCTTCTGAACACAGCCAGACGCGGCCTCTCAGCGGTACCGCTGAAACGGTTGCGCATTCTGTTATGTTTCTTAACGCGAACTTTTTGTCTCGATTCCTTCTTAACCATTTCCATACTCTCCTTATCTGTTATTTCTTACCGGTCTTACCAACTTTACGTCTAATCGTCTCATCAGCATATTTAATACCTTTGCCCTTATAAGGCTCAGGCCGTCTCTTATCTCTGATCTCAGCCGCAAATTGACCAACTTTTTCTTTATCGATACCCTTGACGATGATCACATTCTGACCTTCCACAACTGTCTCAATGCCTTCCGGATCTGTCATCTCTACGGGATGGGAGTATCCTAAGTTCAATGTAAGCTTCTTGCCGGATTTCGCAGCCCTGTAACCTACACCATTTACCTCCAGCTTCTTTTCATATCCATCTGTAACACCAACAATCATGTTATGAATCAGTGTTCTGGTCAGACCATGAAAAGATTTCATTTTCTTTAAATCATTGGGTCTCGCCACTACAATCTGCTCACCCTCGATTTTGATTTCCATCTCTGCGGGAAGCACTCTCTCAAGCGTTCCCTTAGGACCTTTTACAGTCACTTTATTATTTTCTGCAACCTCCACAGTCACACCTGCGGGGATCGCGATTGGCATTCTTCCTATACGTGACATGCCCGTACCTCCTGTTAATTTATTTAAAAATGATTTATTTCCAACCCGAGAAGAATGACGAAGGCATTCTTCAAGCCAATCTTATCCTTTCTTAGGCGGCATTTCTCAACCCAAGAAGAATAACGAAGGCATTCTTCAGGCCAAACTTAGCTTTTCTTAAGCGGCATTTCTCAACCTGAGAAGAATGACGAAGGCATTCTTCAGGCCAAACTTAGCTTTTCTTAAGCGGCATTTCTCAACCCGAGAAGAATGACGAAGGCATTCTTCAGGCCGAGCTTGCTCGGCCGGTTACCATACGAAAGCCAGCACTTCTCCGCCTACCTGAAGCTCTCTTGCTTTCTTATCAGTCACAACACCCTGATTCGTGGAAATGATAGCCACACCAAGTCCGCCGAGCACTCTTGGCAGATCTTCCTTGCCAGCATACACACGAAGACCGGGCTTGGAGATTCTTTTGATACCGGAAATAATCTTATCGTTCTTGTCCTCACCATACTTTAAAGTAATATGGATAGTCTTGAAACTGCCGCTATCGATCAAGTCAAATTTTCTGATATACCCTTCATCTAAGAGAATCTGTGCAATAGCTAACTTCATTTTAGATGAGGGCACATCTACTGTATCATGCTTTGCAGT
>DLAA01000086.1:6920-7307 GCA_002493835.1 Lachnospiraceae bacterium UBA7060
TTACGGATTCTTGTAAGCATATCTGCAATCG
This sequence comes from Lachnospiraceae bacterium UBA7060, assembly GCA_002493835.1. Taxonomy (GTDB): domain Bacteria; phylum Bacillota; class Clostridia; order Lachnospirales; family Lachnospiraceae; genus UBA3282. The sequence goes on from DLAA01000086.1 coordinate 6,952, forward strand.
GATCGCTCATTGTCATGATTTCGTTTCCTCCTATTTTATTATACTTAGCTGAAAATTCTTTCCGCCGCCCGAGGTCGCAAAGCGAACTCGCAAGCGAGACTTAGCATTTCTTAGGCAGCGTTTTTGCTGACTTAGAAATTCTTTTTGCAGACCGAACTTGTTCAGTCGGTTACCAGCTTGCCTTTTTAACACCGGGGATCTGCCCCTTATATGCTAATTCACGGAAACAGATTCTGCAGATTCCGTATTTTCTCAAATAAGCATGCGGACGACCACAGATTTTGCAACGGTTATACGCTCTCGTCGAAAACTTCGGTTTGCGCTGCTGTTTAATCTTCATTGCTGTCTTAGCCATG
>DLAA01000097.1:0-817 GCA_002493835.1 Lachnospiraceae bacterium UBA7060
TTCTACCAAAAAATGAACCTCCGAACAAAATGAAGTGACCCCAAAAAGGGGTTCACTTCAAAAGAGTGTGTGCTATTTTCTGTAATATTTTACAAGTGGTCACTCGCCTTAAAATTATCTTCTTTTCTTCTTAACTTCCAAATGAAATCGGAGAAACGAATATGAATTCCATAAATTTGCTGTTACCGAAAAATCCTTCCGGTATATAAATTTCATATCCACTGGTATCTGATGTTGCTCACACCATATGTAAATGTCTTTCATCAGCAGTACTTCTCCAGAATCTATACGATTGATCAAAATATTTTTCTTATATTCATCTAAGCCAATTCTAAATATTAAATGGAATAAAACATTATAATATTGAATCAACACAACTTCTCTGTTAGCTATTTCTCCCATATACCTCATACACATTTTCCACCTTTCCATGTGTTTATCGTTTTATTTATCCACATATTTTCACTCTATACACCTTATACCCACCCTATAATAGGGGGTTAATATTCCTATAATAAGCCGCACCACTTCAAAGTATAATAAACCCTCCAATCTTTTTTCAAATGTTTCATAATACTATAAAAACGCCTATACTATACAAATACAAAAACCTTCCCATTTCCTTGACGATATAAAGAAATTTTTGTATAATTTCTTTATAAAGGAGCTTCCTGTATAATTCAAGTATAGGGAATTCCGAGAAAGAAGGTTGAGAAAAAAATACCTCAGAGTAAAATAAGATTACTGACTTTGCCGGTTAGTAAAAATCTTATTGAACAGAGAGGTATCCAAGATGAATTGTAACACACAGAACGCA
>DLAA01000097.1:1117-2810 GCA_002493835.1 Lachnospiraceae bacterium UBA7060
GAACGCAAAAATTGCATCTATCACTGAAAAAACTTTAATTGTTGGTATTGATGTTGGAAGTGAAACTCATTATGCCAGAGCTTTTGACTGGAGGAATTATGAGTATAGCAAAAAGCCGCTGGAGTTCAGCAATACGGAAGCCGGATTCCTGACATTGAAAGCATGGATGGAAGATATCGCAAAAAAACATGGCAAAACTGCTGTGATTCCCGGAATGGAGCCGACCGGACATTACTGGTTTGCGTTAGGGAAATTCCTGCAGGACAGCGGAATGAAGCCGGTACATGTGAATCCTCATCATGTTAAGAAATCGAAGGAACTGGATGATAACAATCCGAACAAGAATGACCGCAAAGATCCCAAAACAATTGCGGCACTGGTCAACGAGGGACGGTTTTCGTATCCATATATACCGACCGGTATTTACGCAGAGATCAGGAGCCTTTCTAATCTGCGCTTCCAGACGCAGGAAGAACTCACAAGGATCAAGAACCGGATTGCAAGATGGTTTTCCATCTATTTTCCGGAATATAAAGACGTATACAGAGATCTAAAAGCAGTCAGCGGCAGAATGGTGTTGAAGGCAGCCCCGTTGCCAGAGGATATCATAAAACTCGGGGCAGAAGGTGTGAACCAGATTTGGAGAGATGCGAAGCTGAGAGGCGCTGGAATGAAGAGGGCAAAGACCCTGGTATCAGCCGCAGAGCATAGCATTGGGAGTAAGGAAGCGCCGGAAGCAGCGAGAATGGAATTAAAAAATCTGCTGAATGATATGGATGTATATGCGGCAAGGCTGGAGGAACTGCTCCAGAGTATAGAAGAAAAGCTAAAGGAGATCCCATATATTGATAAACTGATGCCAATTAAAGGGATCGGGCTGGTTACAGTCAGCGGCTTTATTGCAGAGGTTGGGGACATTGGACGTTTTGATAATCCCAAGCAGCTGCAGAAACTGGCGGGATATGCGATCGTGGCAAACGATTCCGGCAAGCATAACGGAGAAAGCCGGATCAGCTACCGCGGAAGGAAGCGCCTGAGATATGTGCTGTATGAGGCAGCGATATCGCTGATCGGAAAGAATGCGGAGTTCCGAGAAATACATGAGTATTATCGGAGCCGAAAGGAAAACCCGCTGAAAAAGATGCAGTCAGTGGTTGCGGTAGCCTGCAAGGTTATAAGAGTATTCTACGCAATCCTTACAAAAGGTGTAGATTATGATGCAGAAAAACTGATGGGGGACATCAGGAGGCCGCAGATGCAGGCAGCATAGCAACCAGAGACTAAAGTAATACCCCTGTCACAGTTGAATTGAGACTTTAGAAAACAGAACTGAGAGCTGAATTCAGCTGTGACAGGAAAACTGAAAGGTATGAGAAACAGGCCGGGAAAACGTCCGCCGCAAGGTGCTGGCTTGAGGAGCATACAAAACAGGTCAGTAAGACTTAAGATAAAGAATGAGCCAGTAGTCGGCAGGAATTGACACCATAGGGCAAGACCCTGACAAGGAGCTAAGCTGACACCCTGGTTATGGACAGGCGGGACGAAGGAAGTTAGGACCCTGCAGAAATGCGGGAGATCCTGGTAGACACGGGAGGTACGCTGCCGTAGATGGATGGGTATACACAAGGCCATGTAGAACGGAAAACCAAGACGTTTTATTTCGTGTACTCAGAACCAGCTATTTTCGTACCAG
>DLAA01000004.1 GCA_002493835.1 Lachnospiraceae bacterium UBA7060
AACCCCAGAACAACCGTTCGTACCCTCACTAATGTAAAAATGCCCTTAAAAGCACACAAAAATAATGTAACTTTCAGACCTATGTACTGCCAAGAATGCCGTATTTTACGGGCTTTCTCGGCTTTCCGTGTCCGTATCTGCCGGAAACTAAGACACCCCTGTGAGCCAGACTAATCACTCCCGGCATAGGAATCCGCCCGCCCCCAGCCAGCGCGCGGCCCGTTATGGTGTGGTGAGGATGCAGAAAGGGTCTGGTAGTCTTTAAGGAATTTTTGGACTGCAGTAAACCGCAGATACTATAGATTGTGGAAACTTCCAGACTCTCTTCCCAGGACAGCGGCGGCAGAATAGACGGTATCCGTCTGGCCAGCATGGTCTTTCCCGACCCCGGTGCACCAATGATCAGCAGGTTGTGAAAGCCCGCTGCTGCCACCTCGGCCGCCCGCTTCAATCCTTGCTGGCCGCTCATATCCGAGAAATCAGGCTGTCTCTCCCTGTCATCTTCTATACCGCCGGCTTGTACAGCACTGTTTTGTACCGGCTGTATCTCCTTTTGCCCTGAAAGATACGCCACAGCCTCCTTCACATCCGCCGCACCGATGCTCACAAGCTCACCTATCAGAGCTCCTTCCCAGGCATTCCCGATAGGCAGAAGACATCTCTTTATCCCCTTTGCCACAGCTTCCCTCACAATGGGCAGCACACCCCTAACAGGCTTCAAGCCGCCGGAAAGTCCAAGTTCTCCCAAAAGCAGCGTGCCGCTCACCGCCTCCTGCCCGAGCTTCCCCAGCGCGATCATAATTCCCACCGCCACAGGCAGATCAAACATCGTACCATTCTTTGGCAGGTCCGCCGGGGAAAGATTGACATTGATACACATGGGCGGCAGTCTGACCCCCACATTTTTCAGGGCAACCTTCACACGCTCCCTGGCCTCCCGTACCTCGGAGCCAGGCAGACCAACTATCTGGAAGCAGGGCAGTCCCTGGGAAATGTCCACTTCCACTTGAATCAAATGACTGTGAACCCCATAAACAGCCCCCGATATAATTGTACTAAGCAAAAAAATCCCTCCTTTTTCTTCCCTCTTTCTAAAAAACCTGTTGCCGTTCTGTCTCTTTGAAATTCTGCGGCGAAATGCCTGAATAAATAAGAATCATAGACTACAAAGATTTCAGATATATTTATCATGCGCCCTGTCAGGGGCTTTTGTCAAGCACTATACAAAGAAAGCCGGGCAAAATCCCGGCTTTCCTGCTTTTCTATTTTGCAGTTTTTTGAATCGGAGCATCCACGTACTCCTCCTCATTGACTTCTATACCAGATTGTTTCAGCAAATCCATGTTCATCACATGACGGTTGTCCAACGTCCGCATAATGTCCTTGATCTCCAAATCCTCAAATGTCTCTGCGTCCGAGAGATCCACAACGCTGTTATCCCGAAACATTAATATCCTCGGCCGAAGAATGTCCTTTTCGTTAGCCGCAAGCACAAGCGCCTTCTCACCAGTGTTCAATTCTACACTGACTCCGGGCACCAGAATATTCACAGACCGGATCAGAGCATCCACTACCTTTTCATGATACACCTTGGGATACCTCAGTAAATATTTAAGCGCCTCCACCTCGGAAGCCGGTTCCTCATCAACTTTCATGGCCGTCATCCTGTCGTACGTCTCCGCCACTGCCAGCACGCGCGCGCCGTTCACCAGCCTGATCGAAGAAATATCCTCCCCCGTCTTTATGCTTATCAAAAGCTTCTTTGCTTGAGTACAGATTCTTTTGATGTTGGGCCTCGAAGAAAAAGCGCTCTCTATAAGAGCATGTCCGGCAACTTCCCTGGCATCCATCGTCATATCCGCCAGAGGGCCGCCTGCGGCGATCTCCTCTTCAAAACGCATAATCTTACCAATATCATGGACAAGAGCCGCCTGCACCGTATCCATCTGCTCCTCCACCATCATATTCATACTATTCGTCATCATCGCACAGAGGATCGCCACATTTAGAGAATGCTTGTATGTATAGTCCTCCTTGCTCCGCAGATTCTGCAGAAAGTTAATCTTTGCATCCAAATGGCCGTAATTTCTGATAATATCGGAAGCAATCAGGTGTGTCTTCTGAGCGCGCCCCGTCTTTGCAATGGTATTCAGTTCCTCCATGATAGAAAACACACACATCGTTTGAAATCTTTCAAACTCAATGTCTGCCCTGGTCATGGGGGGAACCGGCTCCGCCGGCTCCAGAATAAAAATACCCAGCAGGCCAAAATTACGAATACTGACAATGCCCTGTCCGGTCAGTTTGGAATTTCTCTCATATAGCAAAACCCCGTTCTTGTTATATATAGGACGCGCCAGCCGCATTCCGCTTTTCAAATCCTCGCTCTTTACAAAACGCATTGTCCCGTCTCCTCCAATCTATACTCACGCCATACCGAGGGCATCATATCCTTCCTTCAGCTTTTCCAGCGCCTTCTTCTCTATCCTCGATACATAACTTCTGGAAATACCAAGTCTGCGGCCAATCTCCCGTTGTGTGATCTCCCGGTCGCCCAGAAGGCCGTATCGCATCATAATAATTTCCCGCTCCCTATCCGAAAGCCTTTCAGCCACCAGACCTTTCAGCCTCTGCAGCTTATCCTCTGTCTCCATCCTGTCAATCACATCCACCTGATCCTGCTCAATGATGTCCAGAAGATTAATTTCGTTACCCTCCCTGTCCGTGCCGATGGGTTCATATAAAGATACTTCTCTGGAAGTTTTCTTCTTTGCCCGAAGCAGCATCAAGAGCTCATTGTCAATACATCGGGACGCATATGTGCTCAGCTTCCCTTTCCCTGCATCAAAAGAATCAATGGCTTTGATCAGGCCGATGGTGCCGGTGGAAATCAGATCCTCCATATCCTCATCCACGTTCTGGTACTTCTTGGCAATGTGGGCCACAAGACGAAGATTCCGCTCTACCAGAATATCCTTGGCCTCCCCACGCTCTCTTTCGCTGCCTGTCTTAAGCCGTCCCAGATAGGCGGCCTCATCCTTCGCAGAAAGTGGCTGGCTGAATGTTTTCAAAAAAAGCCTCCAAAGTCCATTTACTCTATTCTATGACCCAGCGGCTTTTCAAGTGCCTTTCCATCTGTCCCAATTTCATATACCTGTTTGCACAACTATATAAATATTATACAATTATAATGGGAGAAATTCAATACCGTTCACGCACACACAAAACCGTTCACACTATCCTGTCGGAAGCCTAAAAAAGAAATTCTGTAAAAACCACATTGCTCAAGTCAACGCCACGCCGCGTCAATCTAAGCCGCTCTCCTTCCTGTTCCAAAAGACCCGCAGAGAGAAATTTATCAATCGGTTTTTCGTATATTTCATCCATGCATTCCCCAAAGAGACGTTTAAATTCTCCCCTGTCTACTCCTTCCGTAAGGCGCAGCCCCAAAAACATAAATTCTTCCATCTGTTCTTCCCTGGTTAGTACCTGCACCTCATGAAATCCCGTCTTACACAGATACTTCACAAAAGCACTGCCCGCCAGTGTGCACTCCTGTGCGTCTTCCATACGCTTTACACACATTACATAGTCCTGCTGTGCCTCTGGATTTTTCCATCGGATATTGCTTACCATGGAGGAAGCACCCAGACCAAACCCAGCATAGTCACCGCGCCGCCAATAGACTTTATTGTGGCGGCACTCCCATCCTTCCCTCGCATAATTGGAAATCTCGTAACGATAAAACCCGGCTTCTTCCAAGCGCTCTCCCGTAAGCCGGTACATCTTTCGATCCTCCTCCTCGTCAGGAAATTCATAGCTCGATTGGTTTACATAAAGCCATGTCCCTTCCTCCAAAATCAAACTGTAGGCAGAGATATGCTCCGGATGTAAGCCAGTCACCCGCTCCAGCGTCCTCATATAAGAGGCTGCACTCTGACCAGGCAGTCCCGCCATCAGATCAATATTGATATTGCAAAATCCCGCCTCCCTCGCCAGACTATAAGTCTTTAAGAAGGCTGCATAATCGTGAATTCTCCCGATGCGCGCAAGCTCCTCATCATCCGTGGACTGCAGGCCTATGCTGAGACGATTAATTCCACATGCTATGTAATCATACAGTTTCTCAGATGTCACTGTGCCAGGATTGCATTCTAATGTAATCTCCACGTCCTCTGCCAGCAAAAAACAGTTCCTGATCTGCTGAAGAATACGCACAATCTCCCCGGAAGAGAGAATGGAAGGCGTACCGCCGCCAAAAAAGATGGAGACCACCTGGCGGTCTCCATAAAATAACGACTGCTCTCTTATCTCCCGGAGCAGATAGTTTACATAATACTCCATTTCTTCCACTGATGCCGGGGCAGACAGGAAATCACAGTAGAAACACTTTTTCTCACAAAAAGGAATATGAACATACAAACTTATTTTTTTCAAGATCTCCCTCCCGGTTCAGCCGTCATCCAATTTCAACACGCTCATAAAGGCACTCTGGGGAATCTCCACATTGCCAACCTGACGCATGCGCTTCTTTCCTTCCTTCTGTTTCTCCAAAAGTTTTTTCTTTCTTGTGATATCACCGCCATAGCACTTGGCGAGAACATCCTTTCTCATGGCCTTGACTGTCTCCCTGGCGATAATCTTGCCGCCCACCGCCGCTTGAATCGGGATCTCAAAAAGATGTCTAGGAATCTCATCCTTCAGCTTCTCACACATTTTGCGCCCTCTCTCATAGGCACTGTCCGCGTGGACAATGAAGGAGAGCGCGTCCACCTCGTCGTGGTTGATGAGAATATCCAATTTCACCAATTTTGACTGTTCGTAACCCTTCAATTCATAATCAAAAGAAGCATAGCCCCTGGAACGGGATTTCAGCGCATCAAAGAAGTCATAGATAATCTCATTCAGCGGCAGTTCATATTTTAAAAGAGCCCTCGAAGCCTCAATATACTCGGTACTGATATAACGGCCTCTCCGCTCCTGGCAAAGCTGCATAATAGGACCGATGAACTCTGTGGTCACCATGATCTCCGCACTGACCACAGGTTCTTCCATATAGTCGATCTCTGAAGGGTCCGGCAGATTGGAGGGATTTGTCAACTCAATCATCTCCCCATTTGTCTTGTGCACCCTGTAAATCACGCTCGGCGCAGTTGTCACCAAATCCAGATTATACTCCCGCTCCAGACGCTCCTGTATGATCTCCAGATGCAGCAATCCGAGAAAGCCGCAGCGGAACCCAAATCCGAGAGCGATAGACGTCTCAGGCTCATAATTTAGGGAGGCATCATTCAGCTTCAGCTTTTCCAGTGCATCCCGCAAGTCAGGATACTTGGCTCCATCCGCCGGGTACATCCCGCAGTAGACCATAGAATTGACCTTCTTATAGCCAGGCAGCGGCTTCTCACAGGGACGATCCATATCTGTAACCGTATCACCCACCGCAGTATCCTTCACATTCTTTATGGACGCCGTCAGATAGCCCACCATCCCCGCCGTGAGCTCATCGCAGGGAATGAACTGGCCTGCGCCAAAGTATCCCACCTCCACCACTTCGGCCCAAGCTCCGGTGGCCATCATCTTAATCCTCGTGCCCTTTTTTACCCGCCCTTCCATGATACGGCAAAACACAATCACGCCTTTATAGGAATCATAAACCGAATCAAAAATAAGAGCCTGCAGCGGATTGTCCGGGCTGCCTCCGGGAGCCGGAATTTTTTTGACTACTGCCTCCAGCACCTCCTCAATGCCAATCCCGTTCTTGGCAGAAATAAGCGGCGCGTCCTGCGCCTCTATGCCAATCACATCCTCGATCTCATTTTTTACCCGTTCTGGGTCTGCGCTGGGCAGATCAATCTTGTTGATCACCGGGAACACATCCAAATCATGATCCAAAGCCAAGTACACATTTGCCAGCGTCTGCGCCTCTATGCCCTGGGCCGCGTCCACCACCAAAATCGCGCCATCGCAGGCAGCCAGGGAACGGCTCACCTCGTAGTTAAAATCCACATGGCCAGGCGTATCGATCAGGTTGAAAATATACTCGTTCCCGTCCTTCGCCTGATAGACAATACGCACTGTCTGGGCCTTAATCGTGATGCCTCTCTCCCGCTCCAAATCCATATTATCCAAAATCTGCGCCTGCATTTCACGGCTCGTCAAAAGCCCTGTCTTCTCTATGATTCGATCCGCCAGCGTCGACTTACCGTGATCGATGTGGGCGACAATACAAAAATTTCTGATTTTACTTTGATCTATTGCAGCCATGATTTCCTCCATTCTTTATACGGAGAAAGTATACCAAAAAAACCCACGGCTGTCCATATCAATCCCTCTCCGGCTCTCTCCCGCTGAAGACCAGATCAAGCACATGTGCCAAAGGATCACAAGCGTTATGTATTTCCTCCTCCGTATTATTTTGAGCTCCCAGTTCAATTAACAATGATTTCGGACAAAGGTGCATATTATAGCGGTAAGCTTTCAAATAAATTCTGCGGGCAATCCCGGGATAATACTCATTGCACGCCGTCTGCATCTGGAAAGAAAGAGCCAGATTGTCCGCGAGATAAGGATTTTCCAACTGTTCTATAGCCCCTTTCTTCGTACGGCACAATCCGTTAAAAAACATAAACTGTGCTGTGGGACGTCCCTGCAGTTCTGTCACCAGACGCCTGTCCTCTGGCATCTCATCCCTGTGCAGATCAATCACCGCCTCCACGGACGGATACTCTTTCAAAATCGCCTCCACAGCCGGCAGGGAGTTGTTGTAAGCGTAGGCCCGGTCTTCGTCATAGCATCCCGTATCATGAATCACATTATAGCCGTAGCGTTCCCGCAAAAGATCAGCAAGGTATTCCCCCGCCCCCAGAATCCCACTATTTTCGTCACCTGGAACAGAGTCTGCGAAAGCCTCCTTCGAGTGTGTATGATAGATCAGAATCTGCGGCTCCTCTGCATTTCCATGAATTCGCATATCCTTCTCCAAAAGCGCCCCTGCCTGCAAGAGTTCCTCTCCCGCCACAGTGGTACTGTCCACCGCATAGAAAGCCTTGATCAACGCCTCGTAGGAGGACAATTCCTCCCATTGATAGCGGTAGCTCTTCTCCTCCACCTGAATAAAAGACTGCTCTTTTTCCAGTTCTGGTTCTGTTTCCTCCTCCGGTTCCCCTTCCTCCTGCTCGGCAGACAAATAACTCTCGTTCTCTTTCAGCAATGCAGACTCCAAATTCTTCTCCAGATGCATGGCATCATCACCATATTCCAGTGCCTCCTCAGGCAGTCCCTTGTAATCCTCATCACTCCCCTCAGGCAGAAGAAGTCTAGTATAATCACTCTCTGTCACACCCTCTCTCCCGTTCTCCCACGCAAAAAGAAGCCCCGGATACTGAGAGAGCAGCCCCTTCACGAAAAAACTCTCCTCCGTCAGTTCACGATTTCCCTCATACAGTCTGCATATACCGGGCAGATATGGCTCCATCATCCACTCTTCCAAGAGCTCGCGCAATACCGGTAATCCCGCTTTTTTTTCCCTCTCCCGAAAAAGCTCTGCACATCCAAATCCAAGGGATACGATAACAAGCGCTATTAATAAAATTTTAAGTCGGCCTCTGTTCTTGTACATATTAAGATATATGCATCTGAACCGGGACTTCATACCACCACTTCGGCTCCCGAACTGCCTTAGAAATTCAGTGCTCCATTTATCCCATCACAGATAATATGGCTAATCTGGCGAATCTGCTGATCCACATCCTTTGTCGTAACATACATATTATTCAATTCTTTCAATGTAGCGGGCCGTTCACCCATGGCATCTCCCACAATGGTCGCCGCATCCACTACAGTAGGCACGCCCAGAGCAATCACCGGTATATGCAGTGTCTCCTGCGTGATAGCGTTTCGATGGTTACCAACGCCCGAGCCCGGATGAATCCCTGTATTTGTGATCTGAATGGTCCGGTTCAAGCGCTTGGTAGAACGGGCTGCAAGAGCATCAATCACAATCACCAAATCAGGCTTCGTCTCCCCAATCACACCTTTAATGATCTCTGCAGATTCCATACCGGTTTTTGCCATCACTCCCGGCACCAAACTGCTCACCAAATGCATTTTCGTCCGGTTGTATGCCACCTTGCCATACTCCATCACAATATGTCTGTTGACAAAAAGATTGTCTACCACATTGGGTCCCAATGAATCCGCAGTTACCTCACGGTTGCCAAGCCCCACCACCAAAATCGACTGCTCCCTGTCGGGATCCGGCAGGATTTTCCGAAGCTGCTTTGCCAAAATTCCAGAAATTTCCTGATGGTAGTCCTCCTCCGGCTCCGTCATAGCCGGCGCCTCCAGCGTAATATAAGTCCCCATGGGCTTGCCCAGCGCTTTGGCTCCATTTTTTGTCTCTATCACTACCCGGGTAATATGCACGTCGCTCGGCTCATCGTAATATTCCTCCACCGAGACGCCGTGAAGCCCGGATTCTGTTTCCCCGATTCCTTCTCTGGCTTCCAACGCCAAGTCTGTCCTGACATTTGACCAGCTGTTCATAACATCCATTCCTTTCCTCATCTCAGGTTAGCGGCCCAAGACTAAATAATTGCTGCACAATTCTTTTTTATATTTTTTCATTTTCTTTAGATATCATACAATAATAATATGCGCATTTTTTCTGCCTGCTCATTTCCTTTTCTATTTTTTGCAAAAATAAACAAAATATGTATTGACATACCTATTTCCATAATCTAAAATAATATGCGTGTGTTTCCATTAAAACGTCCG
>DLAA01000015.1 GCA_002493835.1 Lachnospiraceae bacterium UBA7060
CAAAAAGTTAGCCTGCAAGATTAATTACTTCTCACTCGAACTCAATCGTCCCCGGTGGCTTACTGGTCACATCATACATTACTCGATTGACTCCCTTCACCTCATTTATAATTCTATTCATAACTTTTTGCAATATTTCCCAGGGAATCTCCGCGCTCTCCGCCGTCATAAAATCAATTGTCTTAACCGCCCGTAGCGCCACGGCATAATCATAAGTCCGCTCGTCACCCATAACGCCCACACTGCGCATATTGGTAAGCGCCGCAAAATACTGGTTAATCTGTCGGTCAAGTCCGGCTTTTACAATCTCCTCCCGATAAATCGCATCAGCATCCTGCACAATCCGCACCTTTTCCGCCGTCACTTCACCGATAATCCGAATCCCCAATCCCGGTCCGGGAAACGGCTGCCTGTACACTAGATACTCCGGGATGCCAAGTTCTAATCCGACTTGACGCACCTCATCCTTAAACAGATCCCGAAGAGGTTCGATAATCTCCTTAAAATCTACATAGTTCGGAAGGCCGCCCACATTATGATGAGACTTGATGACAGCGCTCTCGCCACCCAGTCCGCTCTCCACCACATCAGGATAAATCGTTCCCTGCACGAGAAAGTCCACCGCACCAATCTTCTTGGCCTCCTCCTCAAACACACGGATAAACTCTTCCCCGATAATTTTTCTCTTCTGCTCCGGCTCTGCCACACCGGCCAGCTTGTTATAAAAACGCTCCTGCGCATTGACACGTATAAAGTTTAAATCATAGTTCCCGTCAGGCCCGAAAACAGCTTCCACCTCATCCCCTTCATTCTTCCGAAGAAGGCCCTGATCTACAAAAACACAAGTCAGTTGACTGCCAATCGCTTTTGACAGAAGAACCGCCGCTACAGAGGAATCCACTCCGCCTGAAAGCGCACAGAGAACTTTGCCATCTCCAACCTTTTTACGAATAAACTCAACAGACTGCTGCACAAAGGAATCCATCTTCCAGTCACCCGCACATCCGCACACCCGATAGACAAAATTGGACAACATTTTCGTTCCCTCTACCGTATGCAGGACTTCTGGATGGAATTGAATTGCATATAGGTTTTTGTCCGGTTTTTGTGCTGCTGCCACAGGACAGTCCGTCGTGTGAGCACAGACAGTAAAGCCAGGCGCAATCTCGGAAATGTAATCGTTATGGCTCATCCAGCAGATGGTGTTAGGTGATACATTCCGAAAAAGCACGCTGTCGTTATCCACCAATACCTCAATCCTACCGTATTCTCTGACAGGTGCCTTCTCTACCTTGCCGCCCAGCACCTGCATCATGATCTGTGCGCCATAACAAAGGCCGAGCACCGGAATCCCCATCTCAAAAAGTTCCCGAGAACAGGTCGCCGCCCCTGGCTCATAACAACTGTTTGGGCCGCCCGTCAGTATAATACCCTTGGGATTCATCTCCCGTATTTTTGCCAGATCCGTCTTATAAGAATAAATCTCACAGTAGACATTACACTCTCTGACACGTCTCGCCACCAACTGATTATACTGTCCGCCGAAATCCAATACAATTACTGTTTCTCTCTGCATGATTTTCTCCGCTCTTATCCTAGTCTTTACAATTTGCCTCGCTGCCCAAAATATAACTTTATATCTATATTGTTATATTATACTTTACCCTCAAAACCCTTGTCAAAATATATTTTCCTTTATCAACCCATTATGTACTTTTTCCTTAAAATTTGTCAATCTTTTACCTGTGTCTAATAACTACAATATACAATGCTGAAACCCTTTTTCTTCCATTCAAATACAGCAAATACTTTTGAAATAGAAAGAAATATTTACGCTAAACACTTTTCATGCCTTGATTTCCCTACGCTTTCCATATCCTTCGTCAATATATTCCTGTAATCTCTATTTTGGCAAAGTACTTCTCAAAATAAGGTAAACTGCAAAACACAAAAAAGGAGTAAAAAACCATCTTTCCTAATTTAGACAAGATTGCAATCCTCATAAATGAAATTTCAAACACAAATAAACAGCACTTATAAGACCGCGCAGTAATAATTGTTTTAGATTCTCTGTTAATTGTATGATTGAATAGTTAATAACTTCTTTATCTTACTTTGTTACGAAAATAAAGCTCGTAGCCAAGAACTGAACCTTGACGCCAAATGTTCCTGGGATATTCTTCATATGGTGTACATTTACAACAAATAAAGTAATGTCGCCGCAAAAAACGTCTTCCAGTATTTCATAAATAGGCATCCAGTAAATGCCCGTGCTTTCCATAGCGACATGATGGCAGTTTTGTGAAATGATCCAGTTCCGTAAAGCAATCATGTCCGGAATCAGGGTGGTAAACTCACGGATTTCGGAATGTGTCGGTTTACCCAAATGACCAGTAAAGATACACGCAACAATTTTTCTTTGTGGACATCCAGCCCGCAGGAAATTCCCAGAAGGCCTTTCATACAGAACATCTCCTTTGCAATAGAATTAGCAGGAGATCTGCCCGGAGTGATACGGACTTTGCTGCTCGTGCTATCCCAAAAGATGCTGTGCTCAAGGGCAAAACATTTACGTTGAAAAGCGGAGTGCGGCTCCTCCAATGTTCAATCAAACTTGATCCTGCCTGGGGCTATTATAAAGCAGCCATTCCCTTTTCATTGCCACATTCATTTAATCCCCTCCAAAATATAGCCTTTTCTCTATATTTCTCTCTTTTTCATAACCTTCTCCCACTTTCCTCCTCGATATCTGATTGCGTAACATACTCCTCGAAACATCCAGTCAATTGTCATAGCAATCCAAATACCTATCAGTCCCATATGAAATACATAGCTGAAAAAATACGCTGTGCCAATCCGAAATACCCACATAGAAATAATGGCAATGATCATCGTCCACATTACATCGCCCGCTGCACGCAGGGTATTTGGCAAAGAAAAAGAAGGGATCCAGGCAACTATGCACATAATCGCATGGTAGCGGATCACCTGCAAAGCAAGGATCGTTGTCTCCGGCGTTAAATGATATATCTTCAAAAAAAGCGGTGCCCCTGCTATCATAATTAATGACACTCCGCTTGTACAAAGCCAGGTAAGTCTCATCAGTTTTTTTGTATAGTATCTGGTCTGTCCATAATCACCCGCGCCAATACAATAGGAGGTCACAGACAGAATTGCCAGATTAATAGCCATACCTGGCAGAATATTAAAGTTTGTAATAGTACCACAAACTGCATTTGCCGCAATCGCAGAAGTACCAAAAGTAGATACAAGACTTAAAAGTAATATTTTTCCAAGTTGAAATAAACTATTTTCTAATCCATTGGGAATTCCGATATAGAGAATCCGTTTCACCAGTGGAAAGTCCATACGCAAGGTCAGCCTTCCCTTAAAGCTAATTTCTTTCTTCTCATCCATCATCATCCTGAAAATAAGAAATGCTGCAACTGTTCTCGCAACCAATGTCGCAATTGCAGCCCCGGCCACCCCCATGTCAAAAAGAAAGATAAGAAGTGCATTACCCATCAAATTAATCAAATTCATCAAAAGTGAAATATACATAGTTGTTCGGGAATTTCCCATAGCCCTGAAAAGCGCCGCACAGCCGTTATAAAGTGCTAGCGGACAGATTGACAATCCAGTAATAATTAAATAAGTGACAGCGCTCTCCAAGACCGCTTCCTCCACCCGTCCAAATACAGCCCGTAGAATGGTCTCATGTGCCCCCAGAAGAATTATCGTCATAAGCGCAGAAGAATAGAGCAGGAAAAGCACCATCTGCCACGCAGATCTACCCGCCTGCTCACGATTTTTTTGTCCCAGCGCATGACCAGCCACAACAGCGCCGCCTGTAGCCAGGGCTGCAAAAATATTAATCACAAGGATATTAATATTATCCACCAAGGAAACTCCAGACACAGCTGCCTCTCCCACACCGGATATCATAACCGTATCGAACATGCCAACTAAAATAGCCAAAAGCTGTTCCAACATTAATGGCAGAATCAGCTTTCTCAAGTGAGCATTACTATATATGGTTCCTTGCGCGCTTTCTTTCGTACCCATCGCCATCATCCTTCTCAACAAATATGAACTCATTCTATGCCCATTCATCAATAATGTAAAGTACTTTCACTCCTCCTTATATATCGCTATATGAAATTACCATGTTAACAGCTAAACTCTTAACACATATGTTGATGCAGATACTTCTCTCTTGTCGCCAGTCCACCCCTGATGTGCCTTTCCGATTTATTGACATCCAAAACCTTTCTTGCCTCCGCTGCCAGAGACGGATTGATCTGTACAAGTCTTTCTGTCACATCTTTATGTACTGTAGACTTCGATATCCCAAACTCCTTCGCCGTCTGC
>DLAA01000068.1 GCA_002493835.1 Lachnospiraceae bacterium UBA7060
TGCCGTGATAGCGAGTCAGAAAGCGTTGATTGACGAGAAGGACGAGGGGATCCGAGATCAGGGCCGAATGATAGATGAGAGGGATGCCGTGATAGCAAGTCAGAAAGCGCTGATAGATGAGAAGGATGAAGGGATCCGAAACCAGAGCCGGATGATAGATGAAAGGGATATGTTAATAGACGACCAAAGACAGATGATTGCTGTACAGACAGAGAAATTAGAAGATTTAAATCAATTCGTACAGGAAGTAAATAAACACAAGATCATATCCAGACTACTATTTCACAAGGAAGGATAAGGAATGATATGAAAAAAGCGGCATGGGTTTTACCTGTGTTTTTAGAAGGCTCAGGCGGTCACAGAACAATGTTTCAGAATATTCAGGTTTTAGCTGAGCATGGATATACAAATGATGTATATGTGGAAGACAAAGGGCAGGTAAACAATGATGTGGAATTAAGAAAACAAGTGGAAAAATATTTTGGAAATTATGACTGCAATTTGTATCTGGGTTTTGAAAAAATAGGGGATGGCTACGATGTAATTTTTGCCACCGCTTGGTTTACAGCCAAAATTGTCAGAGATATACAGGGAAATGCAAAAAAGATTTATTTCATACAGGATTTTGAAGCACTATTTAATCCGATGGGTGATGGATATTTGATGGCGTTGAATTCCTATTGCTATGGGTTGCAGCCAATTTCGATTGGCCACTGGCTTTCTCATAAGATGGAAACGGAATTTGGGACACCGGCACAGTGTTTTGATTTTTGCGCAGATAAAAAAATATATAAACCGGTAAACTGCGAAAAAGAAAATGCAGTGTGTTTTGTGTATCAGCCGGACAAGCCGAGAAGGTGTACTGTCATTGGGATAGAGGCGCTGGGGATTATAAAATATTTTAGACCGGATGTGAAGATCTATCTTTATGGGTCAAGGGAAAAGGGAAATGTCTGGTTTGAACATGAAAACCTGGGAATCATCTCTCTCGAAAAATGCAATGAACTCTACAACAAGTGCAGTGTGGGACTGTGCATCAGTTCCTCCAATCCATCCAGAATTCCCTTCGAAATGATGGCGGCAGGGCTGCCTGTTGTGGAACTTTATATGGAAAATAATCTGTATGATATGCCCGACTCTGTTGTATCACTGGCCCACTACACACCTGAGTCAATAGCGGAGGCGGTTATCAGACTGCTGGATGATGAGGGGAAACGTTCCAAGATGTCAGCTGAAGGCATCAAGTATATGGAAGACAAGGATTTAGATAAGGGATATGAGCAGTTTTTGGAGGCTGTCAATAAAGTAGTGGATAATGAAAACATACCAATGCAGAATGCCAGGATTATGTATAATAAGCCGCCCATAATGGCTGATGTGATATTAAATCAGATGGCAGACCGTCAGGAAATAGTGAAAGCTACTGAGAGCAGGGAGCACAGATTCATTCAGAAAATCAAAAGAGTGCGGTTTTTGGATCGCAGCAGACTGTTACATAAAATTTATAATAGATACCGCAGCAGGATAAAGTAAATGCATGGGAGGGGAAGAAGGGATCTGTAATGGAACAAAAGAGTTATAAAGTAATATCCTTGGATTTGTGGGATACGGTGATTCGCAGGAAATGTCATCCAGATGAAATCAAAAGAAAAACAGCGAATTATTTGATGACAAACTATTATGAATGCATCGCAGAGCAGTTTCGTTCCATAAATGTCCTGACGCAGGAAAGAGTGCAGTGCGAGAGAGAGATAGGAGAAAGGGCTCGGGAAAAAGGGCTGGATGATGAATATAGGATACGCACTGTATTTGAAGGCTGGGTTGGGAAGGTAATGCCGCAGCATCCAGATCGTTCGAAATTGGTTGACGAGTTATATGCATATGAGCTTCACACGGAGATAAAGAATGCTTATCTGGATACAGGCATTGTTTCTATGGTGGAAAAGATACCGCATGACCAATTGATATATCTGTCGGATTTTTATGCGGGAGCGGATTTTCTCAATGAAATCCTGGATCGGATTCAATGTCCGCTACAATTTGATAGACAATATGTCTCCTGTGACTGTGGATATAATAAGAGGTCAGGGCGTTTATTTGAATATGCACTGGGTGATATGCAGATCACGCCAAAAGAACAGCTGCATATAGGAGACAATTTGTACAGTGACGTGGAAATTCCGGAAAGTAAGGGGATAGAAGCTAGGCAGTATCTGCCGGCCCAGGAACATAAAATTCGGCTGCAGAAAGAAAAAAGCTATGCTGATCAAAGGGCATACGAACAGGAGCCGTTCCAGTTTGGGAAGTTGGTGTCAAAAGGGGAAATTTCGGTTTTCTTTTATGGATTTGTGCATTGGATTATTGAGTCTTGTCTGCAGGATGAGATAGAGGAACTCTATTTTTTTACGCGGGAAGGAGAATTCTATAAACAAGTTTATGATGAGATCGTTAAAAATGAGTATAAGGATCAAAGGATACCGAGAGCAGAGATTCTGGAAGTAAGCAGACTGTCGACATTTTGCGCTTCACTGCGTGAAGTCAGCCTGGCGGAAATGATGAGGATCTGGAATCAGTATTCTGTCCAGTCTCTTGGGGCAATGTTTAAATCCTTGGGCATTCCGATGGAGGTAGTTGCCGCGTTTGCTGAAAAATACGGGATTCCCATGGAAGAAGTGATCACCTATCCATGGCTGGATGAGCGGGTGATGAGACTGTTTCAAGACCAGGATTTTCTGCTAACCGTTCGAAACGAGAGGGATGTTAAAAGGAAGCTGCTGTCTGATTACCTGGCACAGAAGGGAATTGATCCGGAAAGGAAAAAGAGGATCGGTATTGTGGATATCGGATGGAGGGGAACCATTCAGGACAATATCTGCTATTTGATTCCGAATTGTGAAGTGAAAGGATATTACATAGGGCTGGTTCCTTTTCTTAATGAACAGCCGGGCAATGCGGTGAAGCGCGGCTATTTAAACGGATATGGCAAATTTGATTTCTTATTGCAGTATGTCATGCCTTTTGAGATGATCTGCAATTCACCAAATGGAAGTACAACCGGATACGAGAGAAAGGGAAATACCGTCTGTGCAGTCAGGAAGAAGGAAACGGAAGAGGATCAGATTTATTATCAGTATACGGTGAAGATACAAAAAGATATATTGGCCGATTTGCCAGAAATTTATCGCAGTTTAAATAATAGGCCATATATAGCGAGCAGCATTCGGGCATATGCGCATAAAAAATTGAGCGATTATATTTTGAATCCGCAGCGCGCGACAGCGGAAGCCTATTTTTCCTTGCGCCATAATGAAGAATTTGGTGTTGGGGAATATGTGGATAAGACAACGGTATTCCGCTTTGATTTGTTCGCTGGGGCATTGTTAGGGAGAAAATACCGAAGCAGGCTGGCACAGTTTTTGAGAGATACCACATGGCCACAGGGATATCTGGTGAAATACCATCTGACGCCTTTGGTGAAGCTTTATAATCTGCGGTATTGTGAGGAACAGGGAGGATGAAAAGGTGAAAAGAAGAATTGGCAGATTGGTTGGGACATTTTTCTGTCTGGTGTGTTTTGCGGTGTTACTGTCTGGAAATGTAAAAGCCGAGGAGGAAAATACAGAGGTATCCTCGCTGACCATTTCAAATGATGGGCAGGCATATGGAGAGTTGTACGGTGCGCCTTACAGTGAAACCGATGATTCCAGGTGGCTTACTTTAAAACTGGGAGGCAGGGGGCTGCGCATTGTAGATAATAACAATGTAGATATCATTCTGATTGATCAATTTGGATCAGTTTATATCGGTGGTGAGTTATGTAACCCTATTCAGACAGAAGATAAAACCGGTGTCAAGACAGACTTTTCATATGGATTCATGTATTTTCTGGTTGTAGTGGCGATATTGCTCAGTGCTTACAATTTCGTTACAAGAAGAAAAAGTTAAGGAAGCGGGATTGGCCGGGATAGGAGGACATGTCATGCTCTATAACGAAAGAATACGGGAACTTAGGAAGGACAGAGCAATGGTACAGCAGGAGGTTGCAGATATGCTTGAAGTGGGGCAGCGCACGTATGCAGACTATGAAAATGGCAAGACGAGGATTCCGGTGAAAAGTCTGCTGATTCTTGCCAGGTTTTATGATGTGTCAATGGATTATATTTCCGGGGCGAGCGATGTAAAAGAGCGATATCCCTGCCAATAGAAATGTGCAGGCAATATGGTGTATGTGGGGGTTTACAGTTCCTTAGAAGCGAAATGTTTGGGGATTAGTTTCATGGAAGACAGGAGAAAACGTGGAAGAAGGTTCCTTGATCTGTGTGCGGTAGGGTGCATTTTACTCAGCGTTTCTATGGCAAGCCTTTGGATTATAAAAGTGCAGGAACAGAAAAGAAAGACCGTACTGTATTCTACGGATTTGGCCATAGATGGTGATTTTGATGATTATTTTGATTTGGTTGTGATGAAATCGCTGGCTGGCATTGATCTGACAATCATAGTGGATGGAAACGACAGCGGACAGAAGCAAAGCGGTGTTGATGCCATTCTCAATCTCGATAAAATAGCGGGAGAGGAGTATCGACAATCCAAGATTATTATAGGACGCAGCCTAAATTTGGAGAATATGTATGATCCCCATGTCAGTGATGATTTAGTAAACATTTTGAAAAATGCAAAGGGTAAAGTTGATATTGTTACAGTTGGAAGTTTAAGAGATATTGCGGCACTGTATAACTATTCACCCAGTTTGTTTGAAAGAAAAACGGACCGCATCTGGATCTTTGCCGGAGATGCAGAAGGCACAATGACAGAATGGAATGTAGCCTTGGATGAAACTGCCTTTTTGCGCATTATGAATTCAGGAGAATTAAATATCTATTGGATTCCGTGTTTCCAAAAAGGGATATGGACGGCAGGGTCTAATGCGTCATATTTTACGGCCAGACATGAAGAAGTATTAAGTGATGCAGATGACAGTCTGCAAAAATGGTTTTACTACCGATTTGAAAAAAGCAGATTGGACTTTCAAAATTATATGGCGAGTCCGCAAATTGCAAATGAATTTATGGATGGAACTAGAAATTTGTGGTGTGCCCCCTTATTTCCGCTGATTGATGGCAGTATGGAGGAATATTTAGAGGCCTATAATCAGGAGCGAAATGAGAATATCGATTTGCCGTGTGGATTTTCAGAAAAAAGAGTGATGTTTTCTGAGGGAGGCAGGGTGGAATATGGTGTAGGAAATAGAATCCAAGTGTTTGAAATTTACGATTATGATGCGTATGCCGACCTTATGAAATACATATTAAGGCGTATCTACAGTAATTGGAATAACTAATAAGGAAGAGAGATATGTCAAGTGCATTAGCAAAAAGATGATTTTGCGTAAGTGTGGTAAGTAGGAATTTGAAGGAGGATAAGCAGCTTGCTGAGAAAAACATCTGAAAATCAGATATTTTCTTTCGGGGAATCGCTATTTGTGCAATATATAAAAAGAAATATGGGGGTTATATTGATTGCAATAATGGTTTCCGTGTTTATGACAATATTGACTTATCCAGGGGTTCTGTATTCGGATTCTTATGAGAGAATCCGTGCGGCAGAGAAGTTTAAACTTTGGCTGCATAATTTGACTACTGGAAATGCGGATTTGACGGATGATCAGATGTGGCTGACTGTGATTCCATCTCTTTTCATTTATCTGTCAATAGAATGTACGGGAAGCATGGTGCTGTATACATTTGCTCAATGTGCATTGTTCTATTGCAGCGTTTTACTGACGGCAAAAGAATTGACTGAATTAAATAAAAAGGGAATGTATATCTTTATCCTGCTGACTCCGGTTTTTTTGGCATATGGGATAAATTATGAGGCAAGTGTGGGTTGTGTCAGCGCCATACTTGGAATGATTCTGATTATTTGTAAGTGGAACAATGTTAAATTACTTGTCGATCGTCTGGCATCTGTTGTAGGGATAATGTTTTGCGCCTTTATTATATTTGGGTTTCGAGCGAATGCTTTTACAATTTTACCGGTAGTAATAGGAATTGTCTTTTTAATGTATAAAAGGAACATAAAAAGTATTGCGGCCATATTATTATCAATTTTATTGGGATTTGGTCTTTCCCTGTATTTGCCGAAAGCATTACATGTCGATACATTGTCAAGCTATGCCGCAGGTTTTTTATGGGAAACTGTTTCAACGATACAGAATATGGATGGGGAGACACAGGCATTTTACAGCACGTATCTGGATGATATTTTTGGAGAAGGCGCCACACAGGAAGCTTTGGATAAAAACACATTTGCAGAGATATCTTCGGCAAATATCAATAGTATTTTGAACGAACCGTTCGATATTTACGTGATCTCCTCGAATGCTGATGAGATATTGTCGAGATATTCTAATTTGATCATACAAGAGCCGGGATACTTTTTCAGAACAAAGTGCCAGTTTGTCTGCAATACGTTGGGATTAAAAGAGCCGTTAGATCTGCGGGAATATTACTACGATATGTGGGGACGGATGGGAGATTATCATTTCAATGACAGCAGGCAAAGAAAATATTTTGTTGATTATTTTGTAAGTTATTTGGAGTTTATGAAGCTATTTAGGATGCCGTGGCTTATGTTCCTTATGGCGTTTGTATTGTTGGCTGTATGGAGGACAAAATTCCAGGGAAACCCAAAAGAGATTACATGTTACGATTGTCTTTTTTTCATTGCGCTGTTTTATTATGGGGCATATATACTGAACACGCAAGCATTTGAGTTCCGCTACTTTTTTCCGTCATGGGTTATGCTCTATTTATTAATAATTGTTCTGACTTTTAACATAGGAAGCAGGATAGAAGTTAATCGGAGTGTCAGTGCAGTTTTCATGAGCGGACTTGTCGCTTTTTGTCTTTTTGGCGGATATTTTAAATTGACTGAATCTGGGGATGCCATGATTGAGGAGATTGAAAAGAACAATCAGCTGGTATGCAGCGATGCCGAACGGAAAATATATTATGGAGATGGAAAGCTGTATTTTATCCTAAATACCAGTGCGGATAAGGAATATCCTTTTTTTCTCCATTACTATATGCCTGATGGCGAAATGATAAACAATGATTTTATGTTTTCTGACAATCAAATTTATACATCATTCTATAGGAAAAAATTGGCTGTAAAAGAAATACCTATGCAGAAATTTAGTCGGATGGAAGTTGGTCAATTTTATGGGGGGGGGGGTATTGCGGTTTTGGGAAAATCAGCAAGACATGTCAGAATTTGTCAATATTCCTGGAAGCATAGATGTTGCTGATTTTAACGATGATAATTGGACAAACGGGTACAGCAATTATGAAAATTGCTTTTTGGCTGCAGATGTAAGCTTAGAAAATTGCATGCTTGCCGGTGAAAAAATAGTGCTGCAGGATGGTAGAGCGACTGTGATAACAAATACGGAAGTGGTAGGAGGGTATCAAAGAATTTACACTGCGGATGATCTTTCTGTATATGGACAAAGAAAGTATGTTATAGATAAATGAGCTGACAGAAGGTTGCAGAACTGGGAGGAACGATAAAGATGGCACATGCTTCAGGCGAGAGGGCAACATTGAAATGGAGGGGTGTCCTTATGGCTGCTGCAATAATTGTTGTTGTTATCACAGCGGCTGTGAAATATAGAAAAGGAGAGATAAATTATTATAATTCGGATGCAACCTGGCACACATTATTAACGATAGAAGCGTATAATGAAACTTCTATTTCTGAGCATGTTTTTTTGCCGATTGTTTCTTTGGGTGAAGCGCAAGATAAAGGGATTCCATGGGGCGCAACCATTCCAGATAAGAGTGGGAATTATTACTATACTTCCTTTTCACCGGCTGGATATTTTTTACCGTGGGTGTTTATGAAGATATTCCGATTGCAAATATCGGAATCAAGTTTGTATGCCTTTAACACGTTGCTTTTTATTGTGTCAGCAGTGCTGTGGACAGAGTTTATCTATACCCTGTATTTAAGGCGTGCCACAGGAGTCAGCGCGGTTTTTGTCTCATGCATTGGTTTGGTCACATATGTTTTTACCCCCGAGTTATTACATGGGATGGGAATTGTGTACTGGCATCAGTCGGTTATGCAGGTTACGTTATTGATTCAGTTTATTAGCTATTACTATATGAAGGAGGAAAATGCAAAGAAGGCGCGAAGTATTTTCTATAGTATGGCATTACTGAATCCTTATATTGAATGGACAGGATATGTAGCAAATATAGGGTTTGCTATAGCAGAATTCATGGAAGTGCGAAGAAACGGTATCAGGCTTACACTAAAGCGCGTATTTCTTTTAGGAGGAATTACCGCCGGATCATTTTGCCTGTTTGTGCTTCATTATTTGCTCAGAGTGGATAGGCATGTATTTTTTGAGGCATTAAAATCTAGGTTTATGGCGAGAAATGTATTAACGGAAGTGGCATTGACTGATGTTTTTGCCGGATATCTTAAGTCGTTTTTATATCTATGGTTATTATTGGCAATATTAGTGGTTTGGAATTTTGCGAAGAATGGAAAGATTGAGTTTCATAGAGGAAGCTTACTATTTATTTTCCTCTTTCCTGTGATAGAAAACATTATCATGAAGGAACATGCGTACAGCTATACATATGACCGAATGAAATTGATATTTGCATTTTCCTTTCTAATTTGTGAGCTGAGCTATAGTCTGCTGAACACGATAAGGAGTGTGAAGATATTTTATATCAGTTTCCTATTTCTTACGGGGATGATCGGAATGTTTAATCTGAAAGCTTACATAAAGGATCCGGCGTATTGTTGGGAAGCAGAATACAGGAGTGATAATCAACAGCTGGCGGACTATTTAAATCAGAATTATGACGGGGCAGTATTGGGTTTAGGCAATACAACAGTCAGAGGGTATGTAAACCTTCTGTTCGGCAGGGGAGTCTATGAGATGGTTGATATGGAACAGTTAAAAACGATTGCAAGCACACAAAAAAAGAAATATGCCATTATGCTGGAAAGTGAGGGGGGGGGGGGGGGAACCTTTATGATCTTGGAAAAGCGGTTGTCTATGACATGAATTCGGGAATCAGTGTGCAGGTAGAGGTAACGGACGGCATATTACAAGTATCACAGACGGATATGGCAGCAGCGGAGTAACGGATCTTACCGGGTTACCAAAGAAGATGTAGGAGGAATACGATGGCGAGTATCAAATACGATAGAATCATTATTGGCGCCGGTCTGTACGGCCTGTATTCAGCGCTGCTGTGTGGTAGAAAAGGAGAGAGTGTTCTTGTTTTGGAATGTGATCCGGCTCCATTTGGGAGGGCAACTTATATTAATCAGGCGAGAGTGCACCAGGGCTATCATTATCCGAGATCTATATCGACTGCGATGAAGTCTGCAGGTTATTTTGAAAGATTCAATAAAGATTTTGGCTTCTGCATTAATAAGGAATTTCAAAAGGTTTATGCAACATCTTCCTCTTATTCCTGGACGGATGGAGAGCAGTTTAAAGATTTCTGCAAGGCGGCGGGCATTCCATGTCAAGAATTACATACAAGGCAGTTTTTTAAAAAGGATATGTGCGATGGCGCGTTTCTGACAAGAGAATATACATATGACGCCAAAATTTTAAGGAATTATTACTTAGAACAAATTGCGCCGCTGAAGAATGTGGCAATAAAGTACAATACTACGATTGAAGCGATAGAAAAAATGCAGGATATGTATTGTTTACGCGATAGAGAGGGGCAGGAATATAAAACCGGGTTTTTACTGAATGCAGCTTATGCCGGAACCAACCAGATATTGGATATGCTGGGATATGAAAAATTTAAAATTAAGTATGAACTATGTGAAATTATCCTCTGTGATGTGAATGAGCTGTTAAAACAGTATGGGATTACGGTTATGGACGGTCCTTTTTTCTCTATTATGCCTTTTGGGAAAACTGGATTACACTCTTTGACGTCGGTAACATTTACTCCTCATATGACCAGTTACGAAGCGCTTCCAACGTTTGGCTGTCAGAAAAAAGCCGGCGAAAGGTATTGCTCTGCGATTCACTTAGGGAATTGTAATAGCTGTAGGGAAAAACCGGATTCGGCATTCCCTTATATGGCTAATTTGGCGAGAAAATACTTGAGAGAAGAATATGGATTTGAGTACAGAGAGTCCCTGTTTTCGATGAAACCGATTTTAATGTCTTCAGAAATTGATGATTCCAGACCGACGGTGATACGAGTTTTTTCTGATAATCCTACTTGTGTCAGTGTACTGTCGGGGAAAATAAATACAGTATATGATTTGGATGAGGTGCTGGACAATGGCTGACAAAGAAAAGAATTTTGTATCTGCAGTGGTTTATGTACATAATGCAGGGGAGCGGCTGGATCGTTTTCTTGCTATGGTGACGAGTGTTCTGGAGGCTAATTTTGAACATGCAGAGATTATATGTGTCAATGATGCTTCTACGGATAACAGTGTTGATGTTATCAGAGAATTCAGCAAAAGCGTAACATTATCCAGTATATCGATTCTGAATATGAGCTATTTTCATGGATTGGAAATGGCCATGAATGCGGGAGTTGATCTGGCTATCGGGGATTTTGTCTTTGAATTTGATACGACAATATCTGATTTCGGTCAGGATGAGATTATGAGAGTTTATAACAGATCTCTGGAAGGATACGATATAGTCAGTGCGTCTCCTGATAAAAGAGAAAAAGCGTCCTCAAAATTGTTTTATAAAACTTTTAATCATTTTGCCAGTTCCACTTATCAAATGACAACAGAAAGCTTCCGGATTCTCAGCCGGAGAGTGATTAACAGAACTTCATCTATGAATAAGACGATACCTTACAGAAAAGCAATCTACGCGGGCAGTGGGCTGAAGACAGATCATATCAAATATCATGTCAATGGAGTGATAAAAGGTCGTACTGATCAGCGGGAAAGCGGTTACCGTGTCAGACTGGCGGTGGATTCGATGATTTTATTTACAGAGATAGGTTACCGGTGTTCTATGATGATGACAGCGATTATGATGCTGATTTCCGTGCTAACGGTGCTGTATTCGATTGCAGTTTATGTGACGGCAAGTCCTGTGGCAGGATGGACTACAACAATTTTGTTTTTATCCGCAGCATTTTTTGGATTGTTCGGCATTCTGACCGTGATTATTAAGTATCTGCAGCTTCTCATTGATCTTGTTTTTAAGAGGAAGCATTACAGTTTCGAGAGTATAGAAAAGTTGACAAGATGAAATGCCAGAAGGTAAGAAAATGATGGGAAAAACTTTAATGATGGGAAAAAAGAATATTCAAAAAGGTTTATTGTTTATCGCACTTACGATTGTTTTGACCATAAATTATATGTGTAATCTGATAGATGTTCAGAATCTTGCTTTCTATGATTTCCAGGCGGATAGTGAAACGTTAGTTACAGGTATGATTTTGGCTGATTCTCAGGGGATGGGCGAATCAGAATATGGACTGGGAAGATATTATACAAAATCGGGGTCGCTGATGTCCAGATATGGAACAACCTATACGTATCTTACAGATATAAACTGGACGGAAGGTTATTCGAATTATGCGCCGCAGATTCTGCTTGATAATAATTATTATACGCGGGCGTATGCTGTTTTGGGAAATCTCGTACGGTTTGCCGACGGGGAGATCATTCCGATTGTTTCCAGC
Organism: Lachnospiraceae bacterium UBA7060; assembly: GCA_002493835.1. Taxonomy (GTDB): domain Bacteria; phylum Bacillota; class Clostridia; order Lachnospirales; family Lachnospiraceae; genus UBA3282. The sequence continues at coordinate 11,712 of DLAA01000068.1, forward strand.
ATGGAAGAGGATGCCTATTTGATTGTATCTCTGGCGTCAGATGGACCGTTGACTGCTTCAGAGAAGGGGCCTTTGAGCGAGGCTGTTTTTTTGGATCAAGAGGGAAGGGAATTACCACAAAGCATTGTTGAAATTTATAAGTCACAATATGGCTTGCAGGGCAAAATATTCAGGTTTATAGTGAAAAGTTTGGGGATGGGAGTGCTGGAAGGGGATAAGACAGTCTTTCACCTGATCTGCTCCATGATGACTGCGTTTGTTTTTGTCCTCATTGTCTGGCTGATCAGAAAAAAGTACGGAAATTTATTTGCACTGTGCTATTATATTACTTTTCTGCTATCCCCTTGGATCGTTAATTTTGCAAAGAATTTATATTGGGTAGAGTTTACCTGGTTTATTCCAATGCTTGTCGGCTTATTCTGCTCGATCTATATCGATGATAAAAAGTGCCGGGCGATAAGTTATATCGCAGTTTATATTTCCATAATGATAAAGAGCTTATGCGGTTATGAATATCTTTCAACGATAATGTTGGGGATGTTTTCCTTTTTGATTGCCGACTTGATACAGATGGTTATAGAGGGCACAGATAAAAAGAGGGCTGGCACCGTATTTCGGGCATTTGTGGTGATGGGCTTTTCTGCACTGGCAGGTTTTGTTACTGCGTTTGTGATGCACGCAAATTACCGGGGGGGGGGGGGCAAAATCTGGCAGGGAGTCCAATACATTATTCAGGAAGATGCGGTTAGACGTACAAGAGGTATTGATCATACAGTAAATATTACGATAGGGTTTGTTTTAAACCAGTATTTTCATTTCCGGACAGAAATTATAACGGGCATTCCGGGAAATCTGTTTGTGATAATTTGCTTAGTTCCCATCTGTATCTTTTTTTATGAGTATCACAGAGGGATCATAAACTGGAGAGATGTGGCATTATATGGCGTATTTTTTCTGACTTCTGTCTCATGGTTTTGTCTGGCAAAAAATCATGCTTATGTACATACACATATGAATTATGTCCTTTGGTATTTTGGATATATTCAATTATGTATTTACGTAATTGTCAAACGTTTTGCAAAGTTCTGTAAAGGAGAGAAGTTACAAATTTAGCGCAACATTTTAGGAGATATGAGGAGGGATTATGAACGCATTAGTCGGATATACAGGCTTTGTAGGAAGCAATCTATATGATACAGGAAATTTTGACCGTGTATTTAATTCTGGAAACATTGAGGAAGCATATGGGATGAAACCTGATTTATTAATCTATGCGGGAATGCGGGCTGAGAAATATCTTGCCAACAGTGCGCCGAAGAAAGATATGGAACTGGTGATTCAGGCGGAGGAAAATATATCCCGCATTGGGCCCAAAAAGCTGGTGCTTATTTCCACGATCGATATTTTTCATGTGCCGAAGGGTGTGGATGAAAAATCAAAGGTTGATACGGTCGATCTGCACCCATATGGATATAACAGATATCAGTTGGAGCTGTGGGCGAGGGATCATTATCCAAATGCGTTAATCATTAGACTGCCGGGTCTTTTTGGAAAAAATATAAAGAAAAATTTTATTTACGATTATATCAATAGGATTCCGTCTATGCTCACAAGTCAGAAAATAGAGGAATTGTCATGCGTTGATGGAGAGCTTCGCAATTATTACCGGCTTCAGGACAATGGGTTCTATAAGCTGGATGACGTGTCTAAAAAAGATAGAATTGTTTTGAAGGATAAGTTTAGAAAAATTGGTTTCAGCGCGCTAAATTTTACGGACAGCAGGAGTAGGTATCAGTTCTATAACCTGGGCAGGCTGTGGGGAGATATTCAGACGGCTCTCAAGGAAGATATCAGATTATGGCATCCGGCGACGGAGCCGGTATCTGCCTGTGAACTATATCAATATTTAACGGGTGAAGATTTTATCAATGAATTGGATGGAAAACCTGCGGACTATGATTATCGAACGATTTACAGCGATATTTTTGGCGGAAAAGACGGATATATCTGCGATAAAGACAGAGTGCTGGAAGAGATAAAGGTTTTCACTTCAAAATAGAGACAGGAAGGAAAAGGTAGCTCCTAATGAAAATAGCGGTATCTAATATAGGATGGGAAGCAGAAAATGATGAAGTGGTTTATAGTTGGATGAAAAAATACGGTTATTCCGGATTGGAAATTGCACCTACAAGAATTTTTACGGACAATCCCTACGAACAATTAGAAAAAGCGAAGGCATGGAGCGAAGATTTAAAAAATAAGTATGGCTTTATGATTCCTTCTATACAATCCATCTGGTATGGCCGACAGGAAAAAATCTGGGGATCGGAGGAAGAACGGCAGACTTTATTGGATTATACCAAAAGGGCAATTGACTTTGCTTCTGTTATTCACTGCAGGAACTTGGTATTTGGCTGTCCCAGAAATCGTTGCATGCCAAAGAACGGCAGCATGGACGTGGCAGTTTCCTTTTTTCGCAAGCTGGGTGATTACGCGTGGGCACAGGGGACCGTGATAGGTATGGAGGCAAATCCGGTTATTTATCATACAAATTTTATCAATGATACAGTGTCGGCATTGGAGTTTATCAGGCAGGTAGATTCAGAAGGATTCCGACTAAATTTGGATGTCGGTACAGTGATTTATAATAATGAGGACCTATCAGAATTGAAAGGTAATGTCAAGTATATCAATCATGTACATATCAGTGAACCGGGGCTTGAACCAGTGAAAGAAAGAATGATCCATAAAGAACTATTGGATCTATTGCGGGAAGAAAAGTATGAGGGATATATCTCTATCGAGATGAGTAAGGTGGGCGGATTGGAAAAAGTGAAAGAAAATCTTCAATATGTCAGCAAAATATTTGGCTGCACGAGTGAAAGAAGATGAAAGGTTGACATGGAGGTAATGATGACAGTTTATGATAAACAGGCAGGTGTGCCAAAATTTGAATGCACAGAGTTCCAAAAGAAGCAGAAGGAATATGTCATTTTGATACCAATCATTAATGAAGGGGACAGGATTATCAAGGAGCTTCAAAGAGCTGAAAAATTTAATGTAGCTGAGAGTGCGGATCTTGTTATCTGCGATGGTGGCTCATCAGATGGATGTACAGAAAAATCACGTCTCCAACGATTAAAAGTGAATACACTGCTTGTAAAACAAGATGTGGGAAAACAGGGCGCGCAGCTTCGGATGGGAATATGGTGGGCACTCAACAGAGGATATAAAGGAATTATCACGATTGATGGAAACAATAAGGACAGTATTGAGGATGTGCCAAAGTTCATAGAAAAATTAGAGGAGGGTTGTGATTTTGTGCAGGGATCCCGTTTTATAAAAGGTGGGAAAGCTGTCAATACGCCGATAATCAGGCTGCTGTCTGTGAAACTAATACATGCACCTGTTATTTCGCTGACAGCGCGTCACCGTTTTACAGATACGACAAACGCTTACAGGGCATATTCGGCAGATTATTTAAAAAATAACAGGGTGCAGCCGCTTCGGGATATTTTTATGACATACGAGCTATTGGCATATTTATCTGTGAGGGCGACACAGATTGGAATGAGGGCGTGCGAAATCCCAGTGACCAGAGCCTATCCGAAAACAGGAAAAACACCGACTAAGATCAGTTTCTTGAAAGGGAACGCCGAGTTGATGAAGATATTATTTAAGAACTTGTTTGGCAGATATAATCCGAAGTAATTTTAAGTATTTATGATTAAAGCTGGAAGGAAAAGGATGTTGTTATATGAATGGACTTTTGGTTAAAAGGATTTGTAAGGCTTTGTCATTTGTACTGATCGGTATATTGATTTTTGGTGTTTTACAGCAGATATTTGTACCAAAACGTTTCCCTTATGATAAGAATAACGATGCAGGTAAGTTGAGATATTTTCTGGGGGAAGAGGAAGACAGCATGGATGTTCTTGTGCTTGGGACAAGTCATTCTTCCAGAGGTATACTGCCAATGGAAATGTATGAATCATATGGCATAAAATCATATAATCTGTCAACGTCGGTTCAGCCGGTAGAAGTGTCATATTATACGCTGCAGGAAGCCATAAAAACACAAAAGCCCAGTGTAGTCGTATGGGATGTGTCAGGCTTATATATCGATTATGCCGATTTGCCGCACTGGAAAATGATAATGGATGAAATGAAGATCGGCAAAAACAAAGAATTATTTGTCAAGGAATACTTAAATAGATACAGAGATACCGGGGAAACGCTGATCAGTCTGATGTTTCCGCTGCTGGAGTATCATACCAGATGGAAAGAGCTGGCGAAACAGGATTTTGGGAACATAAAAAGGAATAAGCATTATTTTTCAAAAGGCGGGCAGATTAATTCGACAGTATTGGAGGGAATATCGGTAGATGACATGAATGTTATCACAGAAGGTCTGATGCAAAATACAGTAAAAGAAGTGAGTGAGTATAATGATCAATTATTTTATGAGGGTCATGAAGATAATGTGCTGTACTCTGTCAATATCATCGACTCAAACAAAGAATGGCTGATTAGGATAAAAGAATTGTGTGATGCCAATCAGATACAATTTCTGGCGATAAAGGTTCCGAATGCCTATATGCCGCAGTGGTATGTTTCTGCCTGGACAATAGAAAAATACAAAAAAACGCAGGCGCTTTGTGGAGAGATTGGAATAACCTATTATGATTTGTTGTATGATACAGATTTACAATTGGACTTTAAAAGAGATAGCTACGATAGTGGAATGCATCTCAATTTATATGGAGCACAGAAAGTAAGTGTAAATCTTGGCAACTATCTAAAGGAACATTACCAGCTGTCGGGGGAACACAACAGACAGTGGGATGAGGATTTCATATCATACCAGAAGGTTCGAAAGGTCGCTTTACTTGAGCTTGAACAGGACTTTTCCACATATGTAAATAAACTGGCTGGTGAATATAGGGATAAAACGATTTTTATTGCAGCATCAGACGATATGTCACAGGGATTAAATGAAACAGATCTTGGGGCATTGAGGGCATTAGGATTACAGGAGGATTTTTCAGGGGCATTTCAATATTCTTATATTGCTGTCATTGAAAACGGATATGTAAAATATGAAGCATTGTCAAACCGTCCACTTGCCTATAACGGAAAGTGCAGTAGGACTGGGAGAGAATATGAATTATATAGTTCGGGATGGTGGACAGCTTCGGGGGCATTTATCAAATTAGATGGAAGTGAGTATGCAGTCAACAGTCGTGGATTAAATTTCGTGGTCTATGATGATGAGAGAGGACTTGTTTTGGACAGTGTGAGCTTTGATACGTCCGTGGAAGATCATATTCCCACCAGAAATAATGAGATGATAAAGCAATTGGAAGAGGAATTTGAGCAATACATTATGGAGGTGGAGGATAATAGCAGGGCATACGATAAAAAGCAAAATTATCTATAATGATTTTAAGAAAATACATAAGGAGGTATTTGATTGATGAAGAAAAAAAGGTTGATGGGACTTTTGGTGTCTGCTATTGTGATTTCTCTGACATGTTATGGTATCGTAAGTTCTGCCGATGAAATGGAGAAAGGAAATGGAAACACTAACACCGTGTTACAGTCTGTTCCGTCCGAGGAAGCGAATATGTATATCCGGGGGAATCACCCCAGAAAAGATAATATATGGTTACAATATTTCCCTTTAACAACTGCATTGAGAAAAAATGTTGTCATATCGGATGTCATCACACCGGATTCACAGTGGGAGAATTGGAATGGGGACACCGTTAATACACATAGTATGGCGAATGAAAATGCTGAGAATTATGATGACAGCCATAATCATTATCAGAATCTTTTAAGTGAAGTCCTCAATTTTTCAGAAGGAACCAATGCTGTGGCAGTTTGGGGTGACTCGTCTGCTGTTGTTGATGGAAGTAAGGCATGGGGAGGATTTTTCAGCGCGAGAGCGAATGCGCAGCAGTTTTCGGAGAACGAACAGTTTTCCCGATATATTCCTGATAATGTTAATCTGGAATATGATCCGAGTACATATGATACGCAGTTAATTGGAATTGAAGTAGATGTCTTAAATGGGGGTCTGCCGGGAGTATATCCCAATATGTCTAAAACAGGCGTTCAGATTGTGGGATTTGGAAATCCTAATTCTATGGCGATAGAAGTGCGTTCTGAAGACACTGATAAAGATGTAAATGACGAAGAAAGAAGGGGTGTATTCGAGAGCGGCATATACTTTAAAAATTCAATAGCGCCGTACGGGAGATTGCTTGTTTCCGATTTGAAGCAGGCAAGAATCGGATTGGATCTAAAAAATACATTGTTTACGGAAGGTGCGATTCAACTTTCATCCCAACAGGTTGGGACCGGCATTATCTATAATGATGGAGCATCAGGTGAAATCTACGGCGGAGAAAGATGGGATGGAACGGAGGACCAAAATGGATGGCTGACACTGAGGGCTGGCGAAGGCGGAATCAGAATTGTCTCGAATGATAATACGAAAGAGTTGGTGGCTATAGATAATTTCGGAGGAATCTATTTAAATGGGGATGTTTATCTAAACGGTGAGAGATTGGGTGGAGATGTCGGCGGAACAGGAATGATGAAATATGCGTTTTACATATTGTGCATTCTGAATGTCATATTATTATGCAGTATGGCGGTTGTTGTTTTTCATTACAAAAAAGGGAAGAAAGCAGAGAAAATATAAATACGGAAATTTACCCTTGGCGATGAGTTCCCCGAAGCTTGTCCCATACACTGCAAAAGCGGAGGCACAACTTCAATGACCTATTTATCAATTTTATTTATCGTATTCTTAACCATCACAACTTTGCTCTACTACCTGTTTCCGAAACATATCCGTTGGTGTGTGCTGCTCTTCGCCAGTGCTGTGTTTTATTGGTATGCGGGATATGATAAGTTTCTAATTGTTGTAGTGACATCTCTGTTGGTATGGCTGGCTTCCTGGATAATTAACTGTCAGTATCAGAAAGCGGATTGGGAAATTGCAAAGCAGGCAATAGACGGTAAGGAGAAAGCAGCGCTACTGGCAAAATACAAAAGAAGATGCCGAAAGTTCATTTTGATCCCAACTCTCTGTCTGGTGCTGGGAACTTTGGTTTATTGCAAATTCGGGGAAATGCTGACGGAAGCTATATGGCAGGTGTTCTCGCTTTACATTTCCTGGGATGTGATTGTGCCCCTTGGCATATCCTATTACACGTTTTCTTCGGTAGGTTATCTTCTGGATGTCTACTGGAGAAAGACCGGGCATATCGGGAATTATTTTAAATTCCTGCTGTGTGTGCTGTATTTTCCACAGATTGTTCAGGGGCCGATTGCGCGCTATAACTGTCTGGAAAAGGAATTGTTTAAAGAGCATCCGTTTGATTTTAAGCAGATGTGTTTCGGAATGCAGCTCATGATTTACGGGTATGCGAAGAAAATGATCCTGGCGGACAGGCTGGCTCTTTACACTTCGGCGGTGTTTGGGAACTTGCAAAATTATGAGGGCTTGGTAATTCTGGCTGCCATACTTGCGTCGGCCTTCCAGATTTATATGGATTTTTCTGGCTGTATGGATATTGTGCAGGGTGCATCACAGATCTTTGGGGTTATCCTGGAGCGCAATTTTAAGCATCCCTTTTTCTCTACCAGTACGGCAGAGTTTTGGCGAAGATGGCACATTACGCTTGGGACATGGTTTAAGGATTACGTATATATGCCGGTGGCGGTTTCTAAGTGGCTGATAAAACTGGTTACAAAAATTCGGAATCAGTTTGGAAAAGAAGCGGCTAAAGTAGTGAATACGGTGATTCCGCTATTGATAGTCTGGCTGCTGACAGGGATATGGCATGGAACAGGATGGAACTATGTGATATGGGGCCTTTATTATGGCACGATTATTATCTGTTCCACTGTTCTGGCTGGGCAGTATAAGAAATTGGCAAAGCGGTTACATATTGATGTGACAACGAAGTCTTACCGAACATTCCAAATGGTAAGGACATTTTTTGTGTTTGCGGGAGGCAGACTGATCACGGCGCCGGGGACACTGGAAAATACCTGGACTGCGGTCAGGCAGATGTTTCGCAGTTTCAATCCATGGATTTTCTGGGACGGGACACTTTACGGCATGGGGCTTGACTATAAAGACTGGTGTGTTGTGGTGATCGGTCTATTACTTGTAAGGCGGATCAGTATCATGCAGGAGAAGGGATCTGTCCGGGAGGCGATTGCGCGCAGAAACATTGTACTAAGATGGCTGATTTATTACATGGCCTTTTTTTCAATTTTGATCTTTGGGATGTACGGGGCGGGGTATCATGCCAGTGATTTTATCTACGGGAATTTTTAATGTCGTTACCTATTACTTATAGAAAGAGAGGAGATTTAAAATGCGGGAAGAATTATTGCAGCTGTTATCGGCGGAGTATCCGGAGATTGATTTTATGGCATCTGATGAGTTGGTGGACGATGGTATTTTGGATTCCCTGACGATTGTTTCGTTGATTGGGACACTCAGCATGGAATATGGTATTGATATTCCCTATGAGGAAATTATACCAGAAAATTTTAATTCCATTGATGCGATGGCAGCCATGGTACGGCGCTTACAGTCATGATGAGGGATTATAATTCTGGTGGTGGACGTATTGTGGATCTGGGCTGCATGGGAAGCGGGAAGGATATCTATATTGCACACGGGGGATGAAGATGGAGACATTGGTGGGAAAAATAGTATCATACGGGGATACACAGGCGGATAAAAATGCCGTCTGTTTTAAGAATACAACGGTAACGTACGGGGAGCTGAAAAGGCGGATCATGGGTATGGCGTCACTTCTCCATGGCATGGGGGTTGAGAAAGGGCACAGGATTATGCTGAATGCTGTCTCCAAGCCAGAGTACGTCGTCGGTCTTTTGGCGGTTCAGTATATTGGGGCTGTCACGGTAGCCATTGATAAATTTGCAAAGCTGGAAAATATCCGTGATATATGGGAAATGACACAAGCAGATTATTTTTTGGTGGATGGGAAAAAACTGCCAGAGGAGATAAAGACTGTTTCCATGAGAAGGCTTTATGAGGAGTCTTTACAGAAGCAGATGGATGTGGACTATATACAGCCGGAAGGAGAACAGCTCTGTGAACTGCTTTTTACCACAGGAACGTCAGGGAAGCCCAAAGGCGCTATGCTGAGTTATCGGTGCATCTACGCTAACATGCTAAATACTTGCAATGGAATCGGCATGCGTGAAGGGGATATTGTATTAAACCCACTTCCGCTGAATCATTCTTTTGGTATGCGTGTGCTGCGCTCGACGCTGTATCTGGGGGCAACGGTTGTATTGCAGAACGGATTTACTTTTGCGGAGGAGATTGAGAGAAATATCGAACAGCACCATTGTACAGCCATGGTCTGTGTCCCGGCATCCATGGAAGTCATATTCCGGCAGATGCAGGAGCGTTTTACGGAAATCATGGGACAGTTTCGTTATATAGAATTTAGTGCCGGCTCGGTGAGCGTGGATATGAAGAAAAAGCTTCTTACACTACTGCCAAATACACGTCTGTATAACACATGGGGGTCAACGGAGACAGGCGGTGCTGTTTTCCTTGATATTACTGGCCGCCCTGATAAACTGGCCTCAATCGGGAAACCCTTGGACGGGATTGAGATCAAAGCGGTGGATGCGGAAGGGAATGAGGCGGCAGCAGTGGATATGAATACTGCGGGTAGAATGCTTCTGCGCGGAAAGATGCGGATGGAGGGATACTGGAATGAGCCTGAGCTGACAGCTGAGACCATTCGTGATGGATGGCTGTATACGAATGACTTGATTTACATGGACGGAGACGGCTACATTTATATGCTTGGAAGGGCGGACGACATCATTAACGTGGGAGGGGAGAAGGTGTCCCCCATAGAGGTGGAGAATACTGTCCAGGAATATGAGGAGGTCAGGGAATGCGCCTGTATCGGCGTGGATGACCCGGAGGGAATTCTGGGGCAGGTGCCAGTTTTGTATGTGGTGGCGGAAAACGGGGCAATGGATGAAACGGTCCTGCTTAAGTATCTGTCGCGCCGCATGGAGAAGTATAAGCTGCCACGTGAGTTTATACAGGTGGACGAACTGCCCAGGAACCGTATGCAGAAACTGGACCGAAAAGCCCTGCACAGGTGGTACGAAGAACGGGGCAATGTGGAGTTGATGAATCCGGTGATCTGTAACCTGCTTGCCAGAAGGAGCGTGCGCAGTTTTACAGAGCAGTCAATTGATGACAGGATCCTTGGAATGATTTTGAAAACAGGATATTATGCACCGTCAGGCCACAATATGCAGACTTGGAGATTTACGGTGTTAAAGTCACGGGAAAAGATAGAACAGCTAAAGGAGGTTACCCAGGTTAAGGCGGCGGAGAGAAAAGTGCATTTCTATGGCTTTGAAAATCCCAAGGTGCTTGTGCTGGTATCCAATGACCGCAGAAATAAAGACGGGATACAGGATGCCTCCTGCGCGGCAGAAAATATGATGCTGGCAGCGCAGTCCTACGGGATTGGTTCAGTCTGGCTCAATCCCCTTATGACTTTGTGTGATGAGCCGGAAATACGGAAGCTGTTGGACAGTTATCAAGTGCCAAAGCAGCATATCGTATGGGCAGCGGTAGCGCTTGGATATCCGAGGACACCAGGAAAGCTTTTGGCAAAAAAGGAAAATGTAGTGCGGGTGATAGAATAGACAGATTATCATAAAAAGGGGTGTTCTGACGATGTTTTGTAATCAGAGACAGCCCCTTTTGAAATATGTGCGTCAAACGCCGCATCAAAGATCATAATACATCATAAACTCCGCCGGCGTGGGAATTTCCCCTGCTTCCTTTGCCTCGGCGCGTTTTCTTGCGATCCATACATCGATCAGCCTCCCTGGGAAAACCCCGTCCTTTGTCAGGTAATCGTGATCCTTCTCCAGAGCATCCAATGCTTCCTCCAATGACTTAGGCAGACCTTTGATTTTTTTCTGCTCCTCTGATGAGAGGGTGTAGAGATTGAAGTCGTAAGGGCCCCAGCCGTTTGCCGAGGGATCGATCTTTTTCTCGATACCGTCAAGGCCGGCCATCAGGATAGCCGCGTAAGCATAGTAAGGATTGGCAGTGGCGTCGGGATTTCTCAGCTCAAACCGCTTGGTCTCCGGGGATTTCGCGTAGGCGGGAATACGGATCACCGCGCTGCGGTTGGAGGTGGCGTAGCCAATGGTCACGGGAGCCTCATATCCAGGCACCAGGCGCTTGAAGGAATTGGTGGAGGGATTGGTGAATGCGCACAGTGATGCGATGTGAGAGAGAAGGCCGCCAATAAAGTAATGGGCCGTCTGGCTCAAGCAAGAGTAGCCATTCTCGTCGTAGAAGACAGAGCGGCCGTCTTTCTTTAAGAGCATATGTACGTGCAGGCCGCTCCCCGCTTCTTTGTATATAGGCTTGGGCAGAAAGGTAGCGGTCTTTCCCTCTTTGGCCGCCATATTTTTGATAATATATTTAATAATCATTGTATTGTCAGCCATGGCAGGCATATCTGCCAATTCTACCTCGATCTCCATCTGACCGGGACCGCCCACTTCATGATGATGATATTTGACCTGGATGCCCCAATTTTCCATTTCCATGCAGATACGGCTCCGCAGGTCATAACCCACATCCTGAGGTGCAGCGATATGGTAGCCGCCGTGGGTTACCTCATAGCCATTGTTGCCTGGAGTGTCCAGACGACAATTCCAATCAGCTTGTCTGGTGTCGATCTGATAGGCACATTGCCTGGAAGAAACTTCATAGCGGGCAGAGTCGAACAAATAAAATTCAAACTCGGGTCCGATCATCATCTGATCCGCGATACCGGTTTTTTTCATGTATTCCACGGCGCGCAGACTTACATTTTTGGGGTACTGATCAAAGGGGGTGTTTTCGCCCTTTCCGATGGCACAGACATTGCCGCACATAGTAAGCGTAGGCACTTCGGCAAAAGGATCGATATACGCGGTATCCGGGTCAGGCAAGAATACCATGTCGCTTTTTTCAACAGGGGCGTACCCATAGTTGGAACCGTCAAAGCCGATTCCGTAGACGAAGACATTCTCATCGAACCGCTCCACCGGTATTGTGATGTGACGCCACCGTCCGTCGATGTCGGTCATTTTGAAGTCGATCATTCGAATCTCCTTCTCCTGACACAATTTTCTAATTTCTGCACATTTGTCCATAAGCATATCCCTTTCTGTGATTGTTCAGAGCCGCACTGATTATGCAAAAAAACAGTGATGCTCTGAATTGTATGTATAATGATACTATACTATAGTAAGAGTGTGACAGTAAAGACGAAGTTACATTATTTTATGAATTATATCGCGAAATTGGGGCGATGATTTCTGGAGAGTAACCGCCGCCATTACTGGAAAATAATGATTTTTTGTGAAATATTTTGGGCCCCGCAACGTTTTATGGTATAATTCTTAAGGAAAGTAT
>DLAA01000072.1 GCA_002493835.1 Lachnospiraceae bacterium UBA7060
CTATCCAGCTGAGCTACGAACACGAACTGCTTCATAATTAACACAAGTTATATTTTAGCGTAACCCAGTGGACTTGTCAATTAGAAATTTTTTATTTTTTTATTCTTTTTTTATTTATGCTCCATAGCATAAATCCCTGCACCGACAACACTTTTTTCATCCGCATCCGGCACGAAAAAAATCTGCAGCGTTTTCTCCGGATACGGCTTCCTCACATGTTCGCGTATCCTCGCTTCCAGAAAATGAATAGGAAAATCCTTCATATTTGGCACGCCACCGCCCACTAGAATATAATCCGGATTGAGAATATTAATCTCCACAGCCACCGTCATGGCGATTCGGTCCACAAAATCCTGCAGCAGGACTTCCTGCCCGTGTCTGGTAAAGATTTCACCAATCGGCGTATTTACATATATTTCTCTGCATAGTTTCGCTAAGTATTTCCCGCCGGCCAAATTTTCCATGCAGCCAATATTTCCACAGCCACAAGGTTCTTTGCTGCCAACTGCCGGAATATGGCCCAGCTCCCCAGCCGTACCATCGCGGCCTAAAAGCATTCTGCCGTCAATACAGATAGCGTTTCCGATCCCTGTTCCAAAATAACATCCCGCCACAATCCCTTCCCGGGGCAGATTCTGTTTCCTACTGTCATAATAAAGCGCCATGCAGACATCCCGGTCAATATAAACCGGGATGCCAAAATGCCTTTTTAAATAATCCACCACGGGCAGATTCTCCATATAACTGACATTTGGCGCCTGCAGAACTACTGTCCGCTCTCTGTTGATTGTAGCAGGAAAGCCGATGCAGATGGCGTCTATTCTCCCCGCCAGTTTTTCCTCCTCCATATAAAGCGTCAGATAACCCCTTAAATCAGCGAGTGCATCCCGCGTGCAAAAAACCTCTTTCACACTGATCTTGCGAAACGCACACACCCTGCAATTCTTATCTATGGTACCGATGCGGAAATGCGTACCGCCGATATCCATTCCTATCACAAAACGTTCCTGCATAAGACTCCTGTCCTCTTACTGTTTGTCAGCATGGCTTCTGGCCGCTGCAGTGGCTTCCTCCAAAATCTCCAGTACCTTGACCACCTCTTCATCCTTAATACACTTTGGCGCACCCTTTTCAATCGCCTCCACAAGGTTATCATAAATTCTTTCATAATGTGCGCATCCGACAGGCACCTTTTCCTGTATTTTTTCACCGTCTTCATTCAAGTAAACAAGCGTCCCCCATCTGTCCTCTGACGCCGGCTGCGTGTTTACCACATGACGGCCAGCCTGCTTCTTTTTGCCCGAGTTGTGCACCACAGGCGGCAGTGTCAGACTTCCCTTTGTTCCATGTACAGTAAATCTCGGATAATCAATCATCACGCACATACTGGTATTGACCGTCGCCTTGCTGTTTCCGTAAAAAAACTCAAGATCATAGTAGTCGTCCGCCTTGCCGGGATGATGGATGCTGCGCACGTCAAAATTCGTCCGGTCGGGCATGCCAAACATGCTTATCACCTGATCTATGGTATGTACAGCCAGATTGTACAGTGTCCCGAAATAATCATACCAGCCGTTTTCCCGAAAATAGTCATAATGGCTCTCAAACTTGACAAGCTTCCCAAGTTTCCCGCTTTCAAGCACTTCCTTCACTGCAAGTACATCCGCATCAAACCGTCTGTTTTGGTTAGGCATACAGACAAGTCCTTTTTCTTCTGCCAGCGCAAAAACTTCCCGCGCCTCCTTGGCCGTAGGGGCAAATGGCTTTTCAACCAGCACATGTTTTCCCGCGTTCAATATCTGTTTTGCATAGGGAACATGAAATGCATCGGGAGCACAGACCACCACCAGATCAACTTCCGCGTCATCAAGCACCTGAGCAAAGTCAGAGGTGAAAAGAATTTCCGGATAAAATGGTTCGTATACCGCGTTCTGCGCAATATCCTCCTCCCTGCGATATATATATTTTACTTTGATATCTTTCCTGTTTTCCACATAGGGAAGATGATATTCCCTTGCGCTGACCCCAAAACCGATATAAGCTGCTGTAAGCATCGTCCTCTCCTCTCCTTAAGTTTCTCCTGTAAAAAGAATCCCCGCGTCTTTGCGCATCGTTTCCATGATGCCGATCACATCCGACGCCGTTGACAGCTGTCTTTCAAACGCCTCGTGCGCTTCCTCGAGCAGCATCCGTGTCATATTCTGTATCTCGATACGCCACCTATCCGGCTCCTCCTGTAAGTTGCAGGACTGCTCGCCCTCCCTTGTCACCAGCCGTACATCCGCAAGGCCGTTCGCTCCTCCTTCTATGTACAGATATCCCATTTCTCCCTGGATCTGAACGGTATTTACACCCCACGTATCCTTCGCGGCAGCGCATTCGCTGACAAAATCGGGATACTGCAGAATTGCTATCCCGGAAGTATCCACGCCGGTCCTGCAGATATTCGGGTAATATACGGCGCTCTTTGGACAGCCGAACAGCGCCACATTCAAGTACAGATTATAATAGTTGATATCCTGAAGGCATCCGCCCGCAAAATCAGGACTGAACACATTGGGAATTTCCCCCGCAAGAAGTTTGTCATATCTGCTGGAATACTGACTGTAAGAGGACATGACCAGTCTGACCCGCCCAATCTGTGAAAGCCACTCCCTGATTTTTTGCAGATTCGGCAAAAACGCCGTCGGCGTCGCATCCACCAAAAAAAGATTCTTTTCTTTAGCCAGCGCGGCAAGCTCCTCCACCTGTTTTTTCTGCGGACACAAGGGTTTCTCGCAGATTACATTTTTTCCATGCAGCAACGCTTTTTTCGTCTGTTCATAATGCAAGTTGTTTGGAGACGCCACATAGACAAAGTTTATTTCTTTATCAGAAAGAAACTCTTCAAGATCAGTATAAATCTTTCCGACTCCGTACGTCTTTGCAAGCTCCCTGCCTTTTTCCTCCGATCGGGAATAGACTGCCTCCAGATAAATCCCTTCTGTCACATTCACATTGTCCAAAATTGCACGAACGATAACGCCCGAGCCAATTGTACCCAATTTGATCTGTTTCATAAAATCTCCTCATTCCGGAGCGTTTACGCGACGGGGCGACGCAAATTTCAAATTTGCATCTGCCATCAGACAAATTTGTGACGCTCCGGCACAAATTTGTGTGTGAAAAATCAGCACATCAGTGTGATTTTTCACACCAATCCTCATTCCTGCTAATTAAAGCGTCTGGTAAATTTCAAGGTGCTCCCCGTCCGGTCCGCGGAACGCTTGATATTTTACGCCTTTGTCAAATACAAGATCATCATAATAAATATCAGCCTCAAAGGCAATACCAAGCGCTTTCAGTTTTTCGCTTGTCTCCTCGATATTTTCCACTTCCAAGGCTATATGGTCAAACAATCCATCCTTCCTGTCCATCCACACCTTATGCTGAATCAGTTCAATAATCAGGTTCCCGCTTTTCATAAAGGCAAGCTTATTGCCTTCCAGAGAGACAAATTCACAAATTTTTTCGAAGCCGAGTATTTCCTGATAAAACTTTTTAGACTGCTCGATATCCTTAATATATAACCCCACATGTGCGATCCCTTTTACTTTTACACCCATTTTCAACCTCATTTCCGCGCCGCTTGTAAACGACACAAACAATCTGTGAGAAGAACTTCTTTCGAAATTCTTCTCACGCTTAACAGTCATATACCAAATACATGACGAACAAATTCCACTGCGCCCTTTGCGTCCAGGTCCAGCATCTCTTCCGTCGCATGAGGAACCAAATCTCTCCATACCTTGATCTCGGAACCAATGGTTCCGCCTGTCATCACAAAGGGTTCCATCACGGCGGCGCCCTGATAATTAATATCCCTAAGCGCCTGGCCGATCTCCTGCCACGGCATACTGCCCTTGCCCGGCACCCGTCTGTTCTGCTCGCCCAAGTGCAGGTGTCCGAGCTTATCCCCCGCCAAACGAATCGCCGCCGCCATGTTATCCTCCTCGATATTCATATGGAAGGTATCGAGCATCACTTTCACATGGGAACTACCCACTGCATCGATAAACGTAAGCGCCTCTTCGCACGTATTCATCATATAGCCCTCATAACGGTTCAGCACTTCCATCCCCAGTGTCACGTCGCAGGCCTCCGCCACTTTGGCAAGCTTCTTCATATTCTCAATTGCCCGCTGCGTATCCCGCTCCTTATCCATCGGCATCGTGGGATCTAAAGGCCAGTAAGAATAAAGGCCGCCGCCTAACACCTTGATATCCATCATCTCAAGCTTTGGCAAAATCATTTCAAAAAAAGCCATCGCTTTTTTCACGGCTTCAGGATCCGGAGAGCAGAGATTCTGCTCTTTGGTCGGGCCATATCCCGCTGTCAGAATAATGCCATTGTCATCCGCGCACTTTTTTAAGTCGCGTATCTTTTCATCCGAAGCGTAATGCCTTGTCAGCGCCGCGCAGGAAATCTCCAGCACGTCGAATCCCAGCTTCTTTACCTTGGGAATATAATATTCATAATCCGCCGACCATTCATGCGTCCAATATGCATTGTAAATACCGTATAACATGACTTCCTCCTTAATTTTACTTGTTTTTGCTCGCACCGAAGAATCTGTCCAACGTTACAGCCATAATGATCAGCGCACCCATCGCCATCTGCTGGTAGTAAGAAGACAGGCCGACCATGTTCAGGCCGTTGTTGATCGTTCCGATAATGATGCCGCCAATTACAACCTTCCAAACAGTACCCTGTCCGCCGAAGAAAGAGGTACCGCCGATGATAACCGCCGCGATCGCGTAAGTCTCAAAACCCGTACCGGCGTTCGGTTCCGCGGAGGACAGTCTTGCAATATTAACCATCCCCGCCAGGGAAGCGCAGACTCCGGAAATAATGAAACAGATCAGCTGATGCGTGTTCGTCGTAATGCCCGCGAAATAGGCCGACAACGGATTCCCGCCAAGTGCATATATGTTCCGTCCCGCTTTTGTCTTTGTCGTAAAGAAAATAACAAGACCGGACACAATCAAGGCGATTATGATCGGCATAGGAATCACGCCGCCGATCTTTCCCCCGACAAACTGCGTAAAGCCCGTAGAAATCCCAGATACAGAACGCGCATCGCTCAGTATATAGGTCAGCCCTCTAAAAATGGACTGGGAACCCAGTGTAATGATAAACGGCGGCAGCTTGGTAATATTGATAAGCGCACCGTTGATCGCCCCGACAAGTCCGCCAAATAGAAAGATGCCGACAAGGACCGCAGCAGCAGGATGCCATCCTGCAACCATCAATTTCGCACATACTACACCTGACAACGCCATCACAGAACTGACAGACAGATCGATACCTCCCAGGATGATGGCAAAAAACTCACCGCAGGCTAGCAGAATATAGATAGAACTCTGCTCAATGATTTTGATGTAATTCGGCGCGTTCGCAAATGCCGAAGGCTTTAACGCGCTAAAGACAATCAGCATCAGAATCAGGATCGCCACAGTGCTATAAGAATTCCAGTAATCGTTAAAAGATTTTTTTGTCTTTACATTTTCACTTTTACTCATTTTCTTCTCTCCATTCCGGCTGTATATTTTCCATATCAAGCCATCGTCGCCACACGCACAAGCTCTTCCTCCGTGGCGTCTGCATTGTCAAATTCGCCTCTGTTTCTCCCATCGTTCATTACAATGATCTTGTCGCAGGTGGAAAGAAGCTCCGGCATCTCAGAGGATACTACAAGTACGCCTTTGCCCTGCTCCGCAAGGTTCCGCATCAGTTTATAGATCTCCGATTTCGTTCCAACATCAATCCCCTTTGTCGGCTCATCGAAAATAATTAACTGCGGATCTGACGCCATCCATCTTCCCAATATAACCTTCTGCTGGTTTCCACCCGAAAGCTCTGTAATGATCTGGGACAGTGAGGCACACTTTACCTGCATCGCCTCAGCCTGTTCCTCTGCAACAGCCTGCTCTTTTTTATCGTGGATCAAGCCTGTAATCCCGTTAAGCTTCGCTTCCTTCAGTCCTTTCGCCTGCACCAGATTCTGCTTGATGGAATGATACGGGGAAAATCCAGTCTCACGCCTGTTTTCCGTTACCAGGACAATTCCTTCTTTCACCGCCTGATACGTGCTTTTGATATGCAGTCTCTTCCCATATAGATACATCTCGCCGGATTTGATCGGGCTCGCCCCAAAGATTGCCTCCATCAGTTCGGTGCGACCGGCCCCTACCAGCCCGGAGAATCCCAGGATCTCTCCTTTCTTCAAGCAGAAGCTTACATCTCTCACACGCTCGTCCTTACGCGTAATATGCTTCGCCTCAAAAATAACCTCATCGCCGTAATCCTTATTTGGATCCTTTAAATGGGTGCCCTTGATTTCCCGGCCCACCATGAGCTTCACCAGTTTGTCTTCATTCATATCGGAAATAGGATAAGTCCCGATATAAGCACCGTCTTTCAGGATTGTCACCCGGTCTCCTACGGTCAGCACCTCGTCCAGCTTGTGGGAGATAAACACAATGCCCTTGCCCTGTTTTTTCAGCTTGTCGATAATCTCATACAGATGATGCACTTCCTCCGTCGTAAGGGAGGTAGTCGGCTCATCCATAATGATCACCTTCGCATCAAACGCCACCGCCTTGGCAATCTCTACCATCTGTTTTTCCGAAATGGATAACTGGCCTACCGCTATGTTCGGCCTCCTGTCAAGCCCGATTTCTCTTAAAACCTCTTCCGTCCTCGCCCGCATGGCTGCATTATCCACGACAGGAACGCCGGCTATTCTTTTTGTCAGTAGTTTTCCGACAAAAATATTTTCCTGAATACTGATTTCATTAATGACGCTCAGCTCCTGATAAATAATGCTGATTCCGTTTTCCTGCGAAATCTTCGGCGTAAAGCGGGGAAATTCCTTTCCATTCGCCACCATCGTCCCTTCTGTGGGCTCGTACGCCCCGCTCAGCATCTTCATCAGCGTGGATTTCCCGGCCCCGTTTTCGCCTAAGAGGATATGCACCTCGCCCGGTTTCACATCGAAATTTACGCCTTTCAGCGCGGTGACGCCGGGAAATTTTTTTGTGATATTTCTCATTTCAACCAAACTATTCATAATCGCCGCTGCCCTTTCACAAGTCCTTTTACCGTTCCTGCCATGCCGCTTCTTTAATTCTCATCCTGCGTGATCAGAATCGGATCCACAAATTCCTCAATGATTGCCACTTCGCCAGGCTTTTCCCCGTTCTGATGTGCTTTTACCAAGAGCTCCAGAGATCTTGCCGCCACACCTGCCGGATCTTGTGCCACAGTCGCAGTCAGATTCCCTGCCTTCACAGACTCGATCGCATCACTGTTTCCGTCCGTACCGACCACAATGATGTCTTTACCCGAATTCTGGACAGCCTCCTGCGCACCCATCGCCATGGTGTCGTTGCAGCAATAGATCGCTTTCAGGTTTTCATTTTTACTGATCAAATTGGTCGCCAAATCGTATGCCTTTGTCTTGTCCCAGTCTGCGGGCTGACTGTCTACGATATTGAGCCCTGCTGCCTCAAACGCCGCCTGACATCCCGCTTTTCTCTTCTCCCCGGAGGTTGCGCCCGCTTTTCCTTCGATGATTGCTACCTCGTCGCCGGCTGAAAGTAAAGAGGCAATATATTCGCCCGCCGTCTTCCCTACAAACTCATTATCCGTCGTGACAAAACTTACCAAAGAACCGCCCGCTGCCGTCAAATTCTCATCGTTTACTCTCTCATCAATATCCGCTACCAGATATCCCTTTTCATTCGCTTCCACAATTGTATTCACCAAATTCGAATCTGATAAGGGCGCCACTGCGAATCCGACATACTCGCCGGACTGGATCATGGTCTCAAACACATTCATCTGTCCCTCCACATCATCCTCAGAATTTGCTGCCAGAACTTCCACCTCTACGCCAAGTTCCGCCGCCTTTTCCTCCGCACCCTTCTGGGCCGACTGCCAGAATTCGGAACTTAAGGTTTTCAACACAACGCCGTACTTTTCCCCGCCTGCAGGAGCCGTTTCTTCCGCTTGTGCCTCAGCCGCCCCGTCTGTCTGCTCCGGTGCCGTCGTCTGTGTCTTTTCTGTCCCGGCACCGCCGCATCCTGTAAGAACAACCGTTGTCATTGCCGCTGTGAGTAACATACTGATCATTTTCTTTTTCATTTTGAATCCTCCTAATTTTCACTATCGTTGGGTTTTCAGATACTTACCGCTTCTTTTAAGCTCAGCATTCCCGCCGCAATCATGCCGGAAAGTGCCGCGCCGTAAGCCGCCTCCTCTTCATGCTCCGCCATCTGCAGGCTCATTTTAAACTTTTTGCCCATGATTTCCTGTAAATACCGGTTCTTTCGGATGCCGTTGCCCGAAGCGACAATCTTGCCTTTCGGCATCCGCATCCCCTTTTCCATTTTTCCATACAGTCCATAAAGTTCCTGTGCCATCCCGTCAAGCACACCGTAAATAAGAGCCTGCGGTGTAAAGTTATCCACGCTGACATTTTTTATGGAGCCTCTTTTTTCCGGATTTTCCCTTGTCCCCGAAAAGGTCGTTTTTACTTTCAGCTTCTCTGTATTTTCTGCCCTGCTGCCTAAAAGCTTCTCCATCACGGCATAGTGGTCGGTTTCCTTCATCCCTGCGGCCTCCGCATAGCTTCTGAAAAATTGTTCCAGCGCTGCGTACGCACGCCCGCCGCAGAGAGACGAGCCAGCTAAAAGATAGTACCCCTTCGCAAAGGGTCTCGCTTCAATCCCCTTTGTCTCAAAAAAATCCTTTGTCAGCGCAGACACCTGCCCGCCTGTTCCCATGTTTACCAGAATGGAATCCGCCGCGTTTTCCACAGATCCAAGAAAACCTGCTTGATTGTCACCTATGGCTGTTCCGATCGGAATCCCCTTGTAACTGCCAATACAGGTGAAGTCCTCCGCCACCTCTGGCAAAAGCGATATGTCAGCTCCCGCCTTCTTCAGCGTTTCCCTCAGAAAAACACCCCTCCTGGCATCATACAAACCAAGGCTTGCAGCATTGCTACTGTGTACTAACGGCGTCTTCCGGCCTGTCAGCCGC
Source organism: Lachnospiraceae bacterium UBA7060 (assembly GCA_002493835.1). Taxonomy (GTDB): domain Bacteria; phylum Bacillota; class Clostridia; order Lachnospirales; family Lachnospiraceae; genus UBA3282. Next base: position 9,088 of record DLAA01000072.1, read on the forward strand.
ATACCCAGATAATCCATGATCGTACAAAGTTGTGAAGCCCCTTTAGGCACCAGCCCCTGTCTGCAGTTATAAAGATGTGTCACAAGTCCATATCCGCTGTACGCCTTCACAGAAAACTCTTCCTTCAAGATTTCACAGACACTTCTGCCGCCTTCATCGACCAGATTCCCTCTGCCGTCCTGCCACGTATACAGAGGACTGATATGCTTTCCTTCTTCATTTAGATACACAATGCCGTGCATCTGTCCGGTCAGCCCAATCACCCGGATATCGCTGTATTCCTCAAAGATCTCATCCAAAAGCTTACCAGCCTTCTTAAGAATGATATCCGGATTTTGAATCTTCTCCCACGCAAATTTTGTCTGTATAAAGCTTTCGTTTGCAATGGTGTAAGATCTTTCTATCTTCCGTCCCTCTGCCTCCACGATCACCGCACTGATTGTTGTCGTGCCAATGTCAAGTCCCAGTGCTCTCATGCTTCACCTCATTTCTGCGCTGCTTTATTGCACAAATCTCGTGATTGAAAAATTTAATTTTCAATCTTTTTCTCCTCCTTTCCCCGAATCCCCATTGATGGGTAATCGTTTTCCCTTGTAAATATAGAGTAAACGATTACCCATCAATGTGTCAATATTTTTTTCATTTTTCCCTTTATCTTTATGTATTATTCACATTTTTAATTTTGATTTTTGTGCGATATGCACGAATATTACCTGATCTGCTTTACAGAAGTTCCTAATTGGATAAAAACTGTGACATGCCTGCATTCTTATACATCCATGTCACAGTTCTCATACGGTCTCTCTCTCTATCAATTCCATACTTAAGATATAAGTCCTCTTTTCCTGATCCCCTTTCATCATCTTAACTACTGCATTCGATGCAAGACTCCCATATTTCAAGTAATCCTGCCTCACTGTGGTCAATGCCGGCGTAACTCTTGCGCTCAACGGTATATCATCGATGCCGACAATGGAAACGTCCCGAGGGATTTTCACACCTCTTTCATGAAAATACTGCAGTGCACCAATTGCCAAAATATCGGAAGAATAGAAAATAGCATCCGGCCTTTCCGGACTCTCCCATATTTCCTTGGTAATCCGAAATCCATGATCCATATCCACATTTTCTACCTGATAGATCAGTTCCTCCCCGCCTGGAATGCCATAATCATATAAAGCCTGCCTGTAACCATTCAGACGCTTTTCCTGTGTGGCAATTGTCCTGGCATGCAGAACGATGGCAATGCGCTTCCGCCCTGCCCTAATCAGCCGCTGTGCCGCCAGATACCCACCCTGATAATTGTCGCCTCCAATAAAGCAGGAACCCCGATCCCCGTTTACGAATTCCGGTTTCCGGTCAATATAGACCGCCGGTATACCCCGAATCGGCTCAATTTTCTGGTCACCACTGACATAAATGATGCCGCCCACGCGCATGGCCTTCAACGTTTCAATATACTGTTTCTCTCTCTCCATGCTTTCATTCGTATCGCAGATCACGGCCATATAGCCTTTTTCCAGAAGATCCGTCTCTATTTTTCTGGCAATATAAGAAAAGAATTCGTTCGTAATATCTGGTACAATCACGCCTACCACCTGCGCCTTGTCCACTCGAAGGCTTCTAGCCAATTCGTTCGGGCGATAATTATACGCCTCGATCACTTCCCTCACACGCTGCCCCGTCTCCTCCGAAAAACGTCCGTTCTGGTTGATAACTCTCGAGACCGTGGCAACAGAAGTTCCCGCCAGCCTGGCAATCTCCTTAATTGAAATATTTTCCTTTTTCATATCGGGTAATCCTTTACTCATTTCCTCTATTCTAACATAGATTCCCGAAACATAACAACTCTATTTTTTCAATAGCACCCTCTCCGCATTTTTCAAAATATTTAGAATAGTAATTGTAATCCCATAACAATTATCCATATATATGCACAGGTCTTAGGAATCATTAATATTCCAATTCTGGGCATTTTCTTGCTCAGCAGTGTTACCGGCAGATAGCATCCAAAAGAAATAATTATAGCAGCTGCCATTCTAGTCATATGATATCCGTATGCATTACCAGAAATAACATACAGAATGACTACGCCAATTCCTGTAACAGCAAATACTGCATTCCTGATAATGGATAATTTCAAATTTCCTTCATCACTGCACCAGTTATTCTGCGGCAGGAAACAAATTGCAATTCTGATAATTGCAGAAACCCAAATAATACTTTCTAACACAACAGGTGCTTCCATTTCATAGAAAGTATATTTCCAAATATAAAGTAGGATAATATAGAATACTGTCATTGTAATAGAGGAAATTTGAAGCCCAATTCCAAGTAGTTTCTTGATTTTATCGCTGCTTCCTTTTATTGCTCTAAACACACGAGGAACTAGATGAAATGCATCTCCTCCGCAAAGAGTTAATGTCAATATCCCGTAAAGAACAAATAACACATTGCCTTTTGAAAAAGCAAAAAACAAGATGCCCGCAATCAAATCAAACATTAAATAACAGACGTCGAATATTGCCTCCATCAAGTCTGGTACACGTGGTTTATAAGTATTTTTTGTCATGGTATTAAAGTCCCCTTTTCCAATAGTCCTGCATAACAAAACTTATTTTAAAACTACGCTGACTTTGCGAAACAGCCTCTGCTGCTGAGCTCTAGAAGTACTTCTCACACTACTGTCTGTCTTTTAAACAGTTTTCAGCATTATTACAGATCTTGCTAAAAACAGACTTACACATAACTATCTCTTCTTCTGTAAGCCCCCGAAACATATTTTGTACAAACTCTTTCTGTACATTTAGTCCCGCTTCAATAATTTTCTGTGCAGAATCTAACAATATTATTTCGATATGCTTCTTATTATCTTCACAAAGTTTCTTCTCAACTAATCCCTTATTTTCAAGTAATCTAAGTGAAGTCGAAACATGCGATTTTGTAGATTTACGAACCTTAACAATATCAGCCGCAGTATTATACAGCGGATTATTATATAAAAACATCAGTATGTCATATTCCATTTGAGTCAATTCGTATTGTTCACATACTGACCGTGTAAGTGTTTCATAATAACAGGTAATTGTCTTATGCCGGTCCCAAAAATGCATTATTTCTTCCGCCTCTTATCGTTCTATTTAGAACGATTATATACTCTATTTGACTTTCTGTCAATCGAGCAGCGGAGAAAAGCACTTGGCGAAAAATGTAACCAAGTGTAACCACAAAATCAACGCACTAAAAAATCGGGAACCCCCGTAAAATGGCGGTTTCCCGATTAAAAGAAAAGAGCGGGTGATGGGAATCGAAC
>DLAA01000130.1 GCA_002493835.1 Lachnospiraceae bacterium UBA7060
GCTTATATTTCAACTGATGTTCAAGACTGGCCCAGAAATCCATAGCAATGGTACGTATCTGTACCTCCACAGCCATTTCCCTGGTCTGATCTGAGAAAAATACAGGCACACTCACAATCATGTGATAACTGCGATAGCCATTAGGCTTAGGATGCTGAATGTAATCCTTCTCCCGAATCACCGTAATATCATCCTGTCTGGCCAAAGCACCCGCCAACTCATAAATATCGTCCACATAAGAACANNATAATAGCCCGGGTGCCGAAAGGTGCCTGGGCACTCCTCATTTTGCGCGCATAGGCAGAGTCAGAAGCTGGCAGAGCCCCAAAAAAAGAGAGCCATTTCAGCCCTCTTTCTCCGTCTTACTTCGTATCCTCTTCCTCATGCCCGATATGTAGGATCTCCTCGTTCAGTGACATCATTCTCGCATCCAGCGCGGCGACCATCTGCGCACACTCCACAAGCTGCTCCTTGATGTGCTCCGGCGCGTTCCCCTCAAATTTATAGTGGATCTTATGCTCCAGACTGGCCCAGAAATCCATGGCAATCGTACGAATCTGCACTTCCACCGCCATATCTCTTGTCTGGTCTGAAAAAAACACCGGCACACTCACGATCATATGATAGCTGCGGTAGCCATTGGGCTTCGGATTCTTGATATAATCCTTCTCCTTGATCACCGTAATATCATCCTGCTTCGCAAGTGCCTGTGCCAGCATATAAATATCGTCCACATAAGAACAGACCACTCGAATTCCCGCCACATCGCTAAGGTTATTCTCCACATTCTCCACTGTGAAAGCAAGCCCCTTACGATTCAATTTCTCCATAATGCTTGTACTGCTTTTTAGCCGAGAATTAATGGAAGTGATTGGATTTCTGCGAAACCGTACATTAAACTCCGAATTTAAAACATCAAATTTTGTGCGCACCTCTTTGATCGCACAACTGTAACGCATTCGCATTTCCTTGTAATCCACCATCGTTCCAGCCATCTTACGGCGTTGTTCATAAATCTCCTTATCTACCTTTGGAATCACCATCATCTGTTTTTCCTCGGCATCAAATCCCATCTCGTCCAATGGGAAAAATGGATTTCCACTCATTTGCCCGACCCTCCGTTCATTTTCCTAATATATACCAAATACCGCCTGAAAACAAGGAAAGAATTATTAACTTTTTATTAGAATTTTGAAAGATTTCACAGTAAAGTATCCATGGATTTTCATTGACTTCTCTCCAAAATCTCCCTATAATAGAGGCAGCTTTGACAATTGCCGTTTTCTTTACTACGGCTGTCGAGAACACTTCGGAATGGAGACCTTAATTTATGCAGTACAGAAAAATGAAAGACGGCACAGAAGTGTCTATTCTTGGCTACGGCTGTATGCGATTTTCCAGTTCAGCCGGAAAAATCAATCTGGAAAAAGCTGAAAAAGAAGTTATGTACGCCATTAAAAACGGCGTCAACTATTTTGATACTGCCTATATCTATGGTGGCAGCGAAGAGGCGCTGGGAAGTATCCTGGAACGGAATCATTGTCGGGATCAGGTGTATATCGCTACCAAACTCCCCTACTATCTAATGAAAAACGCGGCTTCCATGGAGAAATTATTTAATGAACAGCTCCGCCGTCTGCGTACAGATCACATAGACTTTTATCTGATGCATATGCTCTTTGATACAGACGTCTGGAACAAACTGAGAGGACTTGGTATCGAAGACTGGATTGCAGACAAGAAAAGAACAGGCGCTATACGAAATATCGGTTTTTCTTTTCACGGCGACACATCCACCTTTCAGGCACTCATAGATGCCTATGAATGGGATTTTTGTCAGATTCAGTACAACTATTTAGATGAACACACCCAGGCTGGACGAACAGGGCTTCACTACGCCCACAGCAAAAACATTCCTGTCATTATCATGGAACCTCTTCGGGGCGGCAAGCTTGTCGAGCTTCTGCCCGACGGTGCAAAAAAAGCGATTGCCGATTATCCTGTGAAACGAACGCCTGCACAGTGGGCTCTTGACTGGCTCTGGGACCAGCCGGAGGTAACCTGTGTCCTCTCCGGCATGAATTCCCTGGACATGGTACAGGAAAATATCAACACTGCCAACCAGGCAAAGACAAACTCTTTCACGGAAACAGACCATCAGCTGATTAACACCGTGCGTGCAAAGATCAACCAAACTCTCAAGGTCGGCTGTACCGGCTGTGGGTACTGTATGCCCTGCCCTCACGGCGTGGATATTCCCACCGCTTTCCGGTGTTACAACCATACTGCCACACAAAAAAGATTCAGCACCATATTTGAATATATTCAGGTTACCTGCCTTCAGAAAAAGTCTACTTCCATGACTAACTGTACCAAATGCGGCGCCTGTGAAAAACACTGTCCACAGCATATCGAAATTCGAAAAGAACTGCAGAATGCAAAAAAGGCCTTACAGCCTTTTTATGTACGCCTCGCTTTAAAACTCATGCATAAGTTTGTCCGGCGAAGCTGAGTTATTTTTTCCCCAGCATACTGTAATTCCCTGTATGATCATAAGAATCCAAAAGATAATAGTTTTCGGCCTGCATAGCGAGTATGGTCTCCCTGTCAGCCGTCCGTGTCCCTTTTTTCCCTTTCTGTGGCTCTTCCTGCTTGGTCCGCCCAAACAATATCTTAGCCGCTTTTTCTTTGTGCCTTCGATAGGCCTCCATCATCCGCGATGCGCTCTCCCGCAGACGGTTTTTGATATTTCCCCTGCCTGTCTGAGCCACTGTCGTCTTTTCTCTGTCCGCCTGTTTTCTCTCTTCCGATTCACTTTTGGGTCTCTCCCCAGTAGCAGGCGTTATTGTATTTTCCGCTGCAATCACTTCAGCGAGGACTGCGCTCTGTGCAGCCGCCCCCGCTGTCTCAATTCCCTTTTTCAGGCCATCCAAAGTAGATATACTCACTTCGTCCTGCCCCGTCCTGGCACCGATTATATTTCGTGCCTCCGTCTCCAACCCCAATCCAAGCTTCAGTCTTCCACTGATATTTTTGTCTGCAAGCCCGAAGCCCAGACCTTCCGTCTCTGTCTGCATCTCCCTGGCCGCCATAGGAGCTCCGCCGCCCTTTTTAAGATGTGCAGTGCCTGCCATGTGATTGGAAAACGGCTCATGAAAATGAGACGTCTTCCACTTGATCACATGATATTTCACATCATAATCTTCATTTTGCTGTACCCAGTTGACATGGTTCATACTGATACCTATCTTCTATAGTTAAAATAGTTTCCCAAACTTCTCCCACTGCTGCCGTAGAGATTCGTCCTATCGAAAGGACTGTAAATACTGCTCTGCTCCGCTTCAATATTCTGCTCCGCTGAAGCCTCTATGGAACCGGCTCTTGCCGCCGCCCTCGCGGGAAATCCACTGCCGCCCCAAACTTTCTCCAAAGTATCCACATCTGCTGCCGACAGCTTCTCCTGATCAACCACCAGCGTGCCATCCGCTTTTCTGGTGACTCCTGTAGAAGCCAGCTCCCGCTCTGCTACCCTTGACATACTGTTTAACTGAGTTAAAAAGGAAGTATCTGTCCGTGTTCCTGACTCTCTCAAGTCACTGAGCATATTATTGTACTGCTTAACAAAACCCTCAATATCCGATACAATCTGCTCTGTGCTGCCGCTCTCCCTAGCCTTATCATACGGAGAATTCTTCTGGCTGTCCTTTAAAGCCTCTCCGTACTCTCCCACCTGTTTTGCATGATACTGCATATCATAATAAAATTTCTGTGGTTTAGCTGTGGAGGTAACAAAATTCCTATTGGATATATTGCTCGTACCGCTAGCTTTCTTATTTCCCAGAAGAGCAGCCAACCTGCTTGTACGGCTGCTCGAGCTGTTTCGGCTCAATGCACTCTGTAAAAGAGAGTTTCTCTGATTGCTTGTTCTCTTTCTTGGATTAAACATTCCACTTCTGTAATTTCTTGTAACTCTCATATTAATTCCTGTCCCCCTTTTCTATCTATCCGACATCCTCATAGATACATTGCAAGCCTTTGAAAATCTAGTTCACTGCTAAGGCTTACTTTTATCTTATCATATATATCGACCTAACTTTGCTTTCCACAACCTCATATGTCACGAACTGATTTTGTTTTGTCACCAATCATTCTGTCCACTGCAAAAAATACAAAACTGCTTTATTTCAAACGTAAAATTGCTTTTCCTATGCCAAAATCGTCACTTGGCAGCGATCATTAAGAGTATGCCTGCGGCAAACTCTGAGAATGCTTCGCATTCTTCTTAAGCAGCTTACATTGTCTCAATTTCTTAAAGAACAAGGTAAAAAATCGACGGCGCTGCTACTGCGTTTTGATTCCCAAACATAGCCGATAAGAGGCAAGACAAGTTTCACATAAACAGACATCATATCCAATTACCTGCCTTGCATAAATCGGCTGCAGCGCCTTACAAACTCAGCATACTTTTGTTTCGATAAGTAAATTTTCTCTCCATCTGTCACTGTGATGCTGGTGCTGTCATATCCGCTGACTGCAGCAAGCGCCACTAAATACCCTCTGTGACATCGAAAAAATCCCTCTCCCAGAATCTCCTCCAAGTGATTCATACGCTCATAATATTCCAGTTGTTCCGTTCGTGTATGCAAAATTACCTTTCGACCGCTATTTTCGATATAAAGAATATCCTCCACAGGAATTTTTCTGTACTTTCCCACCGTTTTTATCAAAAGAAATTTCGCTGGCCCAGCGCGCTTTTCTACTTCTTTCACCGCACGACTTAAGACCTCTTTCAATTTTCCTTCGTCTACAGGTTTCACTAAATAATGAAATGCCCCCACATCGAAGGCCTGAAACACCTGCTCCTTAACCCTTGTCACAAAAATTAGAATGACATCTGACAGCGATCGCAGTTTCCTCGCTGTCTCCATGCCATTCATTCCTTCCATCGCTATATCCAGCAATACGATATCCGGCTGGTATCCTTCCACCACAGCCTCTATCAACTTCATCCCTGAATCAAATTCACTGGTCTGCGCTCCAGAAAACTCCTTGTCGAGTAGGGTTCGAATCCTTTCTCTCCCTCTCGTCTCTTCATCGCAAATCGCAATTTTCATCTTATTTGTCTTATGCCTCGCTTACTGCCTTCAATGTTTTTCTATATCTCCTCGTCTACCTCAATGCCTTTAATATCAGCCTCAACCAGCTTCAGCTTATTCAGCATATCCTTAATCCCTGCCTTCACGACATCACTTGTACCTGCTACATCCATACCTGCTTCGGCCATATCTTTTAAAAGCTGCGCTTCCTCTCTGGCATCTTTGGCCTGCTCCCTCTGAGCCTCTTCCGCCTCATGAGTATTCTCCTGTGCAGACTCAACTCTTTCCTCAATCAGCTCTTTCTGCTCCTTGCGCAGCGCTATCTTCTCTTCCTGCTCTTCCTTCTCTTCGGCGTCCTTCTTGGCCTCTTCTCTCTGCTCCTCGTAAGTCTCATCTACATGGTCTTTTGCCTCTTCCACAAGCAGTCCCTGAATGTCCTCACTGGCTTGCTCCATAATCTTTTCGGCATTCTTCTGGGCATCTGCCATTTTATGGAATTTCAAGCCCTCCACCTTCATATCAGTAAGAGCGCTCTGCAGATAGCCAGCATAAGCATTGGCGCTTTGCTGTCTGCTCTCAAATATGAACTGTTCATTGTTTATCTCCAAACACTTCTCCTGATACTCCGTGAGCGGCTGGTTCTGCAATACTTCCAGCCTCGCTTCTTCCTCTTCGGTGAGCGGATTATCGGGGTCAGGATGTGCACCCCTCATAAGCAGTTCCAAATCCTCCTGCTCCTGCGAATCAGGGTCCACACCATACTGCTTTCGCAAATTTTCTTTCCTGGCTCTGCATTCCTGAACTAATTCATGATTATAAAGAACATCCTCCCACTGACGGTTCTGCTCCTCCCGTATCTTTGCCTGACCTTGAACCATCTTCCGATCCGCGTTCCAGGCATCATGCACAAACTTCATTGCTTTCTTCTGCGCCTGCTGTCTTCGCAGCGCAATAGGATCCTGATTTATCGGCAGATCTCCGGCGAAAATCGTATTCTTTCTCTGCCCCGCCGCCTCCTTGCGGCGACCGCTCTCTCCCGCCTTCTCCTGCGTATGTATATTGGTATGAATGGTTTGATTTTCGATACCACCGATTTTCACCTGCATATCCTGCCCCTCCTTTTATAAATTGTATGATTCTGCACTTTATTATATATAATATCGGCCAAACTCACTTATTTCTTAAGGCGACGGCTAATTCATTCATGACATAAATTCGCCCCTTCATGATACAACATATCACAAAATATTTCGCGAAGTCCTATTCCCATATATCATGGCCTTAAAAGGTACGTACCATATCCCTGGTTATATCGCGCAGACTGGCTGCACCACACATCTCCATGGTATCACGAAGTTCTCCCGCCAATTTTTCTATATAAGCAGTGACACCCGCTTTACTACCCCCATAAAGCGCCGTCACAAAAGGCCTGCAAATTAGCACACCATCCGCTCCTAGGGCAAGTGCCTTGAAAATATCCGTACCGCTTCTGATACCACCATCCACCAAAATCTTTACAGAACTTCCCCGCAATGCATCCGCTATTTCTTCCAGCACCTCCGCCGTTGCCGGACACTGATCCAACACACGGCCGCCGTGATTACTGACCACAATTGCTGCCGCCCCCGCTTCTTTTGCTTTTCGTGCACCTTTTATTGTCATAATCCCCTTTACAATAAATGGTACACCTGCCATCTGCACAATCTCTTTCAATTCGTCTACACTCTTACCACCGGCAGGCGGTGTCATACTTTTTAAAAAAGGCAGGCCTGCCGCATCTATATCCATAGCCAACGCAAAGCATCCTGCCTTTTTACACAGTTCCATTTTCTCCCGAATGGTTTCCCTATTCCATGGTTTGATCGTTGGAATTCCCTGTCCGTTTACCTGTGATAAAGCCTTAGCCGCCTGTCTAATCACGTCCGGATTCGTACCATCTCCGGTAAATGCCGCTATCCCGTTTTCCACACAGGCCTTCAACATAATATCATTGTAAGTCAGATCATCATACTTTTTGCCATAGTGCAAATTGAGCGCCCCAACAGGCCCTGCAAAAAAAGGATAACGAAATGTCCTCCCAAACAGATCCAACGACGTATCCACCGTTTTCTGTTCACACAGTGTGTCCATGTTAACCCGAATTTCCTGCCATTTCGCATAATTTCTAGCCGCCGTATCTCCTGTGCCTTTTGCTCCTGGACCAGGCATCTGATTTCTACAAGCTATCCCATTACATACCGGACAGGCTTTACAATATTCACCAATAGTATCTCTTGCATGATTTAAAACTTCCTGATATGTCATATTTTCTGCCTTGCATGATGTTTAAAGAAGCAAAAACACCATGTTTCCTTTCTTTTTAGTTTGTAACGTGGTTCAATGCAATTCAGGTACTGCGGACTTTTGATTTATACCTGCAGCTTGACTGCTCGACTGGAGTGTATTGCCGCTGCCTTTATCTGAATTGTTTATTTGCTGGATGAGCCAGAGCGTATGTTTCTGAGTTCTTATTTCAATCAAGTCTACGATGATAACCGCCTGTAGATACCACGATATCAGACTTAATGAAAGGAAGATACTGAACTCATGAAGCAGGATTCCTGCCGATTTGTCTTTTTTATGACCTTGACCTGATGGATCTCAAACAGCTCGGCCGTTTCCACCTGAAAACCATTAAGCAGCGGACACGCTTAAAAATTCTCGCAAAGAAGTCTATCGGCGCATCTGACAGCTCCTTATCTATTCAGATAACTCACACCATTGCACAGATTGAGTTACTGGATAGTCAGTTAAACAGTGCCGAGGCTGAAATGACAGAAATCATAAAATTCAATGCTTTTGTTATCATGGCCATTCCAGGTATCGGTTTCATCAACGGCAGAATGATCCTTGATGAGATCGACGATATCCGCCATTT
>DLAA01000042.1:0-3940 GCA_002493835.1 Lachnospiraceae bacterium UBA7060
AGCCGTCCGGCTACCGAGGTTACGGAAGAACCACGCCGTACGGATGATCCGGGTAATTCTACGGAGTTTGCAGGGGTTCTTTCTAAAGTAGAAAGCTCTCCCTTTTTTGATCTTTTTTTTGATGAGGCTGCAAAGCTGGCTTTCCTGACGGGCCGCAGCGGAGCTGTGTATAAAGTGGAAAAGCCGCTTAATGAAGAAGGCGGTGAATCTACCATATTATTATGTTCCGATCAGGCCGGGCAGAAGGTGGTCGCGAAGATATTTATACAGGCGGAAGGGAAAGGGCAGCACTCGTTAGAAGCTCGGGAAAAGGTGTTTGATTTCATGCAGACGGACGTAGGCAGAAAATTGGTTCTGCCAGTGCTGGACTTTGGGACTGCTGAAGTTCATAACGGGTATTATAACTATTTCGAGATTATGCCTTTCTGCGAAGGCGGCGATATGGCGAATAGAGACCCTATTCCTTTCGATGCACTTGTTGACATAATCCGGAATCTGAACGAGTCGCTGCATGAAATTCACAGCGCCGGTATTATTCATCTGGATTTGAAGCCAGAAAATTTGTATCGTCTGGGCAGCAGGGTTGTTATTGGTGATTTTGGTATCGCCCGAACCACGCAAAAGACCTATACATATACAATGATGGGGACGGATGGATACCGGGCCCCGGAGATGGTTTTGGCACCGACTGCTAAGAAGGCCGCATATATGCTTGGCCCATTCTCTGACTATTATTCCCTGGGTGTAACCCTGGCCTGTCTTTATGAAGGACACTATATTTATGATGATATGGGATATGCGGAAATCACGTCTGCAATTCTGAATAGCCATCTTCCGCTCAGCTATCATAATGATCCGCATCAGGAACAGCTTGAAAAGCTGTTAGACGGTTTGGTTCAGTATGATGCACACCGCCGTTTTAAATATGAAGATGTGGTGAAATGGCTGAATGACCATGATTATACTGGCTCACAGGCAAGCGAAGCGTGGCCCAAAACGTTCACGTTCGGGAAGAAGAAGCTGAAAGATGAACAGCAGCTTTTTTCAGCGCTGACGGCAGATCAGGAATCCTGGGAGGAGGCGAAAGTATTCTTTACGCAGCAGGTATTTGAAGCATTCTTCCGTTCCTTCCGCCCCGATTTGTTCCGAACCGCACAGTTGGAGGCTATGAAATATGGAACCAGTGAACCGGATGTCGGGTTAGCTCATTTCCTTAAGGCATTGTATCCGCCGGGAGCCATTGTGTGGAGGGGGTATACCTGGAATAAGCTTTCCGACCTTGCGGCTAAAATGATGAATACCCGTGTGGCAGCTAATTATGGAGAGATTCTCAGAAAATGCGTAATTTCACATTGGCTTGAGCATACAACAGGGATCTTGCGTTCTGATGAGAATCTGAAGCTCATCAGGCAGATTGAAGAAGTTTCCCGACAGTATCCGGAAATTGCATGCTATTGGTTTGGTTTTGCGTTTTCAAAAGAAAAGGAGTTCCTAGTAAACGAAAAAGCTGTCGGAAACCTGGATGACTGGTATAAGGAGGCCTTTCAGTCATCGAAATTATTTTATGCTGCGGGCGGCATTTACCAGCAATTAATGGATCCTGTGTACGGCGCGAAGCTGTATGGTTTCCTAGCAAGCTTTGGATATTGGGAACGCATGGCGCAAGCTTTAAAAGAAGCGGAAATTTGTACGGAATATGATAAATATCAGTTGCTTTTGTCTCTGCTTGAAACCATAGCTAACAATGAAGCAGTCAGCAGCATGGAGAGGTTTCGTGTTTTTTATCTTTATTATGGCCCTGTTTCGATCGCATATCAGGTGTGTCGACTTCAGCAGCAGGCCCATATTTATCAGGCTTTAACACCTGAAGGACAGGAAATTATCGGCAAGCTGGAAAGCTTTCAATTGCCAAATCCGCGCAAAATAAGCCTTTGCCTCAGGGAGATGATGCCGTTAATGAAATTAACAGACCGGCTGGTAAAGCATATGCAGAATAATCCGTTTCTTCCGGATGCGGGTATTTATGAAAATGCGGATATTGCGTGCGGCAATGTCCAGGGATATTTTTGCTTTGATTTTATCGGTAGGAAAGCGCCGTTAGTTTTGGAGTATATCATAGACTCGAATTAAGGAGGACAGTGGTATGAATAAGGATATTTTAGTGAATATGAAAGTTGCCGCTGAAAATGCGATCCGGCAGGAGGATGAATATGCACAGAAGGTCGAAGAAGTGATTAATACCCGTCAGGGAAATGTAACGATGCCCCAGCTGATTGCCCAGATTGCTGTAACTACGTTACTGCTTATTGGAGGCTCTTTTTTTGCAGTTTATTTTTCGGGTGTTCTCGCAGATGACGCATATATTGTCGGAACCATTCAGGTACTTCCTCTTTCGGCAATTATCATTACAATTGTGTTTTCCGCGATTATGATTGTGCGTCATGTTACAACGATGAAATATTATAAATATATTTTTATAGCCAGGTCAGAGGTCAACCAAATCCGGGAGCAGTTAAGCGCCAGGCTTTCTGAAATGGAAGTAGCATTTACCCGCATGCTGGAAAGCAGGAGTACTGGCTGGAATCTGCCGGTCACACAGCAGAAGAATGTGGAAGAATGGCTGCACAGGATTGAAAAGGCTGTTGTGGATAAAGAAGAGCTTCGAACCGATATCATGAATAAGGCTATCATGGGCTTGTTTTATCTGGGACTTACAATTTGGGGACTGTATGCCTGCTCAGCGTCCTATGATCAGTTAGAAGCGTTGACGGGCGCGCTGGCCAGAAGTTTTGGAGATATGCTTAATTTTGATTTGACAGGATTGGTGGATGCCGTGGTTTGGTGTGCAATGGGCATTGGCTTAGGCGTACAGTATTGGATTGCAGGCTTGTTTTTAAAAGTGAATGCAAATGTTGTTCCATATTGGGCAGTGCTATGTTTTACAACAGGGTTAGTTTGTGTCTGGGCAACGGCTTTTATGATTTATGCACTGATCTGTATTATTTGCCTGATGATTGCACTTGTGATCGCTGTTGTTCAGATAGTAATAGCTATTATAGGTGCACTTGTAGCGTTAGTGGTGATCATCGGTGTCATAGCGGGATTTTTCGGAGGGTGATATGCGAAAAAAAACATTACGGAAAGTTTTGGAAAGTGTGTTGCTTATAGCGATAGTGATTATTTCGATGCTGGTTTTCGTGTTCAAAGATTCTATCCAGAAAATTGAATACTGGGGCTATGGTGGGATTTTCTGTCTGTGCTTTTTATCAAACTTTTCTGTATTTCTTCCTGCCCCCAGTTTGATGGTGATTGTGAGTTTTTCACAGGTTATGCCGCCGTTTGCTGTTGCCACTGTGGGCGCGGTGGGAACCACCTTAGGTGAATTCTCAGGATATATATGTGGTCGCGCAGGGCAAAATCTTTCGTCGAAATTTGCCGTTTTCATTGAAAAGATATCCAAAAAAATTCATAGGGTCAGCATACTGGTGTTTATACTTGCTTTGCTTCCACTGCCGCTATTTGATTTTGCCGGGGTATACGCGGGTGGATGTAAAATGCCGTCATGGAAGTTTGGACTGTGCTGTTTTTTGGGGAAATGGATGAAAATGTTTTTTTATGCGGCAATCATGAGCAGCATTTTGCATTGATATGGAAACTCGGAACGGAAATGGAAAGTGTTGATGGTATCATTACACCATCAGCACTTTTTGGCAGTATGTTGTTTCGACATCAATTTTAGGAGATCATCAACGATTTCCTTCTGATCCGGAGTAAGTTTCCTATAATGATAAAGGAACTGGATTTCATGGTTTGTCAGCGAAGGAGGAAGGAGATTCGCAGAGTCGGAAGGCTGATTTCCTAATAAATAGTCCGTCGAGACATGAAAATAGTTGGCAATTTGCTTTAGAATTTTATAGTCGGGTTCCCGGCGGTTGTTGAT
>DLAA01000042.1:4228-4358 GCA_002493835.1 Lachnospiraceae bacterium UBA7060
GTCGGGTTCCCGGCGGTTGTTGATGTATCCATTCATTGTGGTGGGAGCTATATTCAATTCCAGTGCAAGCTGTTTTTGTGAGATATCATACTCATATAATAAGTTGAGTAATCGTTGGCCAAAAGTCATA
>DLAA01000042.1:4687-4853 GCA_002493835.1 Lachnospiraceae bacterium UBA7060
AGTAATCGTTGGCCAAAAGTCATAAGCATACTCCTTATCTATTCTGGTTATGGATAACTGTCCGGCTCTCGGGTTAGATAAAATAGTAATCATTTATATTTATGAAATACTTGCTTTGAAATATGGTGATGGAGCAGTTAATCAAATTATAGGGGACAGATTTAGT
>DLAA01000042.1:5130-15455 GCA_002493835.1 Lachnospiraceae bacterium UBA7060
AAATTATAGGGGACAGATTTAGTTTTATACATAAAAATACTCAAAAAGCAGATAATAATTGACAATATTCGAATCGGGTATTAAAATGTACTTAAGAGTTTTGGAAGCAGGAGTGCAAAAGCAAGGTATGCCCATAGATAGGGTGTTGTAAATTTGAAGAAGCCGATATGTGAGAGAGAACACGGGAGTGCTCTCTTATATATAATATACAAGGAAGGAGGCGGTTGATTCATGAAACTTGAAGCGATTGTGGAAGACGTTAAAATCAAGATGGAAGCACGTGAAAAAAATGAGTGTGCCCATACCGATCACACAAATTATGGAGATTCTTATTGTGTAATCATCGATTAAAAAGGGAAGGCATAGTCTATTTTTTATAGACCGTGCCTTTTATTTTGAAGAGGGAGGCGTCTGATGCTTAGAGTTAATAATATAATGTTTGATGTTACAGATAAATGTAATTTTCGCTGCTCGCACTGTTATAAAGAGCAGAACGTATGTGGAACCGATTTATCTTTTGAACGTATAGAAAAGTTTTTGGACAATATAGAAAAAAGTAAAGAATGTTCTTCTATTGTTATTTCCGGGGGGGAACCTTTGTTATATCCTGATTTGGTGAAATTGTTACATAGGTTAAATGGTAAATATACGGTACGGGTAAATACAAATGGCATCTTCTTGGATGAGTACATTGAGATGTTTCAAGCAATAGCAAATTTGCGTGTGCAAATCAGTCTTGATGGATATGATGATGAAACATTCTATCAAATCAGAAATAATCATGGATTTGATAAAATTGTACAAAATGCGTTAATGGCGAAACAGAACGGTTTGAATATATATTTTAGGGCTACATTAACAAGTAAGACGATTGAAAATTATGAGGAATTTATCAAATTGTCGCTGAGGACAGGCATACCACTCGTTATAAGACCGCTAGTGAATACGGATGAGATACGGCAGAAAAAATTAAAGATTGAGTACACGGAGTTAGTTGACTGGTATAGAGACGTGGAGGAAAAAGGATATTTGGCATATACGTCGGGCACCAGCCCGCTCAGTGAAAATTCCTGTCCACTATTAAAGGAAAAAGGCGTTATCAGTCTTTTGACAATTGATAATTTTGGGAACATTTATCCGTGCTCCTTACTGCGAGGGGACAAATTTCTACTGGGCAATTTGAAAGACGAGGATTTAGACTTATTTGAAATCAGAGTTGAAGAGGCTATTTCAAATTTGCAGAAAATTGTTTTTAGTGAATCCTGTCAGAAATGCGGTTTTAGAAAACAACTGGGGGATGGAACCTGTGCTGTTTCCTGCTATTTTGGAAATAAAAAGTGTATTAAGAAGAAAATATATGGGGGAAAGATTCTATGACAGGATTGATTTGCTGTACGTTGGAATGTAACTTGGCATGTACATATTGTTACGAGGGTAACGGGTTAAAAAAAGAAATGCCCAGTATAGCATCTGTAAATAAGCAATTCGCAGATGCTATGGAAGAAATGATTTTATTTATTGATGAATTGTATGAATATAATGATGGATTATTGACGGAAATAATATGGCATGGCGGAGAACCATTATTGATCAATATTGATTTGCTTGAAAAAATAATGAAAGACCAGCGTATAAAAAAGCACAAAATAAAATGGGCGATACAGACGAATGGAACTTTGCTTAATGAGAAAGTATGTAAGGTTTTCAAAGAGTATAAAGTAAGTGTAGGCATTAGTATAGACGGTCTAAAAGCGCATCACGATAAGTTTCGTGTGATGAAAAACGGCAGAGGAACCTACGATTTAATTTTAAGCAATATTGAGAAAGCGCGGAAAATGGGAATTACATGTGGGGCGTTGGTTACCATCACAGATAATAATGTAATGGATTTAAGCGATATTTATCATTCATTTGCAGAGAAAGGCTTAAATTTCAGCTTTAATGCTTTGTTTCCAACAGCGAAAAACGCGGAAGAAGCTTCTTTAGATGTAAAGGATTATTCAAAGGCAATCTGCAATCTGTTTGATTTGTGGGTGGACGATGTCAGAAATAATATCAAGATATCACCATTCGAGCAGATTATTGAAGGATTATTAAAGCCCTGGCGGGGGATTCCGGCGTGCCATTGGGCAAAAAATTGTTCAAATAGCTTTGTCGCAATTGATCATACTGGCTCCTTGTATCCATGTGAACATTGGGTTGGCAGCAGAGAGTATTGTTTTGGAAACATAAGGGAAGGTTTGAGAAACGCGCTCAAAAATAATACCTATTTCGCAAAAAGGACAGATTATTTAAAGGATAATGAATGCATGGCATGTTCGATTTTTCCACTTTGTTATGGCGGCTGTCCATGGAATGGTATGATTTTAACGGGGAACCATATGAAGAAGGATTCCAGCATATGTGAAGGGAGAAAAGAGATTATTACGCATATTTATCAACGCATGCAGCAAAATCTGAAAGACAGCCCTTTTGGCAGTTTATCGTTTGAAGAATATATAAATGAAAAAATGGCAGCATTTAACACTATAGAAGAAGGTTAACGTATGAAATATAAGAAATATAAAGACGCACTGCCTCAGGATACTGTAGATTGTATTAAAAAAATATATAAAGAGATTAATTTGGACATGCAGGTAACTGTTGAAAGAAGAATTGAAGGAATCTTTTCCGCAACTGTAGTAGATGTAAAAAATGACTGGAAAACATGTGGAAAAGGGACGGACGAAGCGTATTGTTTAGCCAGTGCATATGGAGAATCTGTTGAGCATTTATGCAGCCATATGGCATATGACAGAAAAGCACTGTCTAAAGAAGCGAAAGAATATCTGGATTTTGAAAGGTATCCGGATGAAAAATTTATAGATATTGATGACATACCAGATATGGCTCCGGAAGTATATAGCGATATGCGGGATGCATTTAACAGGCTCGGGGAAATAACCTGCGAACGTAAAAGGATACTTGAAGCCTGGAAAAAATATCTGAAGGCTGAGAAGACTACGTTTGCACCTTATTACAGTGTAAGGAAAAGAAAGGTTGTATATCTGCCGGAAAAAATAATTGGCAGTTTATGCGGTTCTAATGGCGGAGGTGCTGGAAACACACCAGCGGAAGCTATTGGTCACGGTCTTGATGAGATTACGGAACGTTATGTGAAATATATGATTTATAAGAAAAGGCTTACACCGCCCAGCGTTGCGATGGAATATATCGCCAGTAATTACATAGAGCTGTATCGGCTTATAAAAAAGATAGAGGAAAAATTCAAAGTAAAAATCATAGTAAAAGATGCATCTATGGGAAAGGGATATACAGTTGTCAGTGTTCTTATGATCAATACAAGGACACAGCAATATATGGTTAATTTTGGGGCGCATCCTAGATTCGAAATTGCATTAGAGCGTTGTTTGACAGAAATGTTTCAGTTTTACAAAGGAAATGATTCTGATTATAAACATAAGTCTATGGTCAGGTGGCATACATGGGATGAAAAAGTTATTGATAGTGCTAGAAACTGGGTATCCCTGTTGAGAGATGACACAGGGATCGTTCCAGGCAGTTTTTTTGCCGGGAAACCTTCCTGGGAGTTTGAACCGTGGAAATCCTGGGAGAATTATTCGAATTCTATAGGAGTTAAAGAGCAGATAAACATTTTATTGAGTAATACCGATCAAGATATATTTATCAGAAATATCAGCTTTTTAGGCTTTCCGGTTTATAGGATTTATATTCCGGGGATATCGACATCTTTTTTGCCCATGGATAATATTATGGTGAATATTACCGAGGAGTGTATGGCTATCTTAAATACTTTGAGGGAATCAAGAGATATTACGATAGAACAAAAGGAGTTGCTGAAAAGCTTCCTGGATAGTGATTACTCTATGGGATATCTGATTTTCAGGGAAGTGAATGAAAATTTGATAGATTCCTTTTGCGTTTCATTAATTTATGATAGCGGGGACAGAACGAGAGCGATTCGCCTGCTGGAACAGATAGACAATAATTTTTGCCGTTGCGCGCTAAAAGATATGGAGTTATGTAACCAGGGGGTATGCGAGGCGAGAAGAAATGAGCTTCTGGGTTTGTTTTTTGGAGAAAATGAAATGCAATATGCAATGTGTTGGAGAGAAGCATCTGTATTTGAAGCCTTAATGAAATGGAACAACAGTATGAAAAAAGGACAAGTAAAAGGAAAAAGTGAAAAATCTGATGTAAATACCCTGCACAAAAAGATAAAGGAAAAAATGATAGAAACAATTTGTAATCAACAAGATATTGATAAAATAATATGGTGATTAGGAGTGATGGAGAAAATGTTCCATGGCGATAAGAAGTGTCAGGAATACAAGGAATGATGGCTAAGAAAAAGGAAATTCAGGCCTGATGTATCATATATTCGTGATAAATTTAACGATAGATGAATGACGGAATTCCATAATAAGTGAGCCTGGATGTCATAAAAAACTTACAAAGGAGAGAAAAATGCTGAAAGAAAAACAATTAAACGATGATTTGACGACTGTAAAAACGGGAAGAAGCTGTACAGCGTTAGAATTAAAGAGTCTGCTGGATGATATTTCTGCTGAAAACCAGATTCCCATGTCAATCAGTTTAGACACAATTAAGGTGGGGGGAGTATTTAATTCGAAAGAATTAGAATGCCTGATTATTGAACATCCTGAACATGTCCGCGACTATTACCGCATCGTGGTTGTGCTAGGTGTTGGACAGGCTAACGTCGCCACGACAGGAACCAGTAAGCAGATGAAAAAATTTTCTATTTCAGAGGCGGCAAAGGCACAGAGAAAAGGAAAATCTTTATCCTATAAACTCGGTCATGTTGCGACTTCATCATTGTTCCTGATTGGAAAAAGCAAGAACAAATTAGAGGCAGAGAAGAATTATTATGAAATAGTGCTTGAAGCAATTGGATTTTGCTTAGAGGTTGAATGAAAGAAGTTATACATACAGAAAAGGAAGGGGACGGATACGAATGAGACATGCAAGACAGAAAGGACGTAATTACGGGCTGGATGGCACAATTTTGGATGGCGAAGCGGGAGATAAGATTAGAGAAGGCTCCGATTGGATAGAATTGGGAAAGAAATTTGAAGCCGACAAGAAAACGCTGGAAGACGAAATGGATAAAGTCAATCATGCGAATATTTCAGAAGAAGACAAGCAGAGTTTACGGGATGAATTGAATAGAGCGCTTGAATTGCTGCAGGAACAGTATGAAACAGACGTGGCTCAGAAACTGCAGAGAAATCATGAGGGAGTACAGGATAATATTGAAGCTATGCAGGAGCAGGTTGACGAATTTGAATGTCAGCATGATTCTATGCGTAACGTTTCCATGGATGCCGCGTCCACAGACGCGTCTGCCGCGGCAGATGCCGCGGAGGCCAAAAAGCGTGCATTTGAGGAAATGAGAGACGAATACACAGAAAAGCTGAGGCTGCAGATGGAACAGGCTGAAATACAGCGCAGAAATATTCGTACGAAGCGCCTCAGCGGACATTAAATTTTCTTTTACTTACAGAAGAAGGAGGATTTGCAGTGGGGATACTTTGTTTTCAGGTAGATAAGATTCCTGATTTAAGCTTGAATAAATATCAGTCGCTTGCGGACACGGGGATTGAAGGCGTATTAAAGCGGCACGAAAGTTTCCTGCGCCAGTGGTACGGGATTTGCCACGAGAGCGGGACAAGCTTTCACCTTATCTATGCCTATCTGCCGACAGAGGCGGTAGGGCAGCGGCTGAAACTATATTTCTTATTGCAGGGAAATAGGAATGAACTGCATATGATAGAACCCTTGCTGAATCATTCTCCTTTGAGCGATTTTTATGTGTTTAAACAAGCCGCGCTCCCAAGGACTGTGTTTTCCGCGGGAGCGACTTTCACGAAAAAAGAAAGGGTTGCCGACATTTATAATCCGCTGACAGGGCAGACGACGGCGGTTCATTATGTTCCCAAATGGAGTACGGACGAAAGCGCAAGGCTTTATGACCTGTTCCGTATGATGGAGACGGTAAGCCAGTCCTATGCGCCATTAAATCCCTGCGCGTTTCGTATTGATTTATACCCCGCCTCTGCGGCACAGGAAACACGTACGAAATTTAACCCTGTTTTAAAAGCGCTGCGAGGCGAAAATGATATAAAGCTTTTAAGAGAGACGGATAGCCTGAAGGGTGATAATTATGCGCGGGACATCTGCAAAGAGTATGAGGACTGGATTACCAATATTGAAACGACGCCGCATTTTCGGGTTAATATGTATGGTTTTGCGGATAATCTTTTTAAGGCAAAGATGATTTTAAATGCAGCAGGTTCAGAGGCTCTGGATGAAGGCGACTTTTCGATAGCACCTATTAAATCGGACTCAGACGGTTTTTACAGTATCCTGAGCCGTATGGGGCAAGCGGCGGCAGATTACTGTTTTTATCCGAAGCAGGCAAGCCTGGCAAGCTGGTCAACCACCTATTGCCTGTCGGAGATTGTCCCATTTTTCCGGCTGCCGGTGCTATTTGACGGGGAAACGATAGAACTTCCAAAGGAAACGGCTCCGGTTCAAGTTAAAGAGGGCATTTATTTAGGGCAGGATATGAACGGCTATCCCGTGAACTTCCCATTAAAAGATATGCCCCGGCATGCCTTTTTTACAGGCATGCCCGGCTCTGGAAAAACGAATACCATGCTCCATCTGGTAACACAGCTTCGGAAGAATAAGATTCCTTTCCTGGCGCTGGAACCGGCGAAAAAGGAGTATCGTTCCCTGTTAGGACATGCAGATATGCAGGACGTATTTTTATTTTCACCGCATTTGCAAAGTCATTTCCCATTGCAGATGAATCCCCTAGAGTTTCCCAAAGGGGTGCGGCTCAGCGAGCATATCAATGCATTACTTGAAGTCTTTGAAGGCTCTTTTACATTGGAAGGACCAACCTATAAATTTCTGAGCAGCGCAATCCAGCGTTCGTATACCAAATTGGGCTGGGACATGGAAGATGTAAATGATAAAGGGTGCAAATTAGATTTTCCCAGTCTGCAGGATATCTATGATAACCTGCAGGAGGAAATTGATGCTTCCAGTTATGATTCTGAACTTAAGGGAAATGTCAGGGCGTTTTTGCAGGTTCGTTTGGGAGGGTTGATGGAAAGGGACGCCGGTGAGTTATTTAATGTAAAGCTCTCTACGCTGGCTCCTGATGAATGGCTGGCAGTTTCTGCCATTGTGGAATTGGAAGTATTGGGGGAACAGGCTAAGAACTTTTTCGTATTATTGGTATGCCATTATATATTGGAAACATTGCGGGCCGATCCTAACGGCGGCATGGACAGCAAAGGGCAGAAAATGCCAGTCCGTCATGTGATTTTTATTGAAGAAGCGCACAATATTATTTCTGATACGGCACAGCAGTCCGGCTCAGATTCCGTCAATCCTAAGATTTCTGCGACAGCGTATATTGTAAAAATGCTTGCCGAGGTTCGGGCGTTGAGGGAAGCGATTGTGATTGCGGATCAGCTGCCGACCGCATTAGCCAGTGAGGTCACGAAAAATACTGGATTAAAATTGGTGCATCGTCTGACTGCCCAGGATGACCGCGAGCAAATAGGAAACGCAATTTCTGCGTCGCCGCTTCAGCTGGAGCAGATGGCATCCTTCACGAGCGGCAGGGCTTTGATTTATCATGAAAAAACGATGAAGCCCTTTGAGGTGCAGATTGCGGAATGGATTTCCCCTGGGATCCTTTTTGACCCGGCAAACGACCGGCAGCTATATGAACAGCTTTACCAAAAAGGAACGATAAAAAGAGCAATCAAGGCGGCTTACCAGAATTGGAGGGAAAAATACTTGCTTCTTGTTGATGACAAGATAGCAGAGCTGCAGGAAAGAATGATAAGCGCTAACAGTAAAGGTACTTATAATGCTCTTGAAGCAAGCCAATGTAAAATCGCCAGATTTGAGTTACTTGAGGAATGCAGACGGCTAAAAAAGAAGTGTTTACGTTTGGGGAATCTATGGCTTATTCATAGAATGAAGGATGATGAATTATATCCATTTTATTATGAAGATGTGGAATATATAGACATTATGCTGAAGAGGTTAGAGGAATTGCAGATAATGGAAATGAGGGAATAATTGATAACAGGGAAGGAGAGAGTATGGGACTTAATTTATTTGTGCTATGTATAGGATTGATTATTTGTTTCGGTGGGATATACTTACGAAAACTTGTGGCTGGAATGATGGGATTTGCCTGGGGATTGTTCCTTGGATTCGTCATAGTCGTTTTAAGGGCTATTTCGGCCGGTGGCTTTTGGGCTTTAAGGTATGGTTTTGAAGAGGGTTCCATGATTATCCTGGTGATAATTGCCCTTGTGGTCTGCCTGTTATCGGTAGCTTTAGACAAACTATGTGCAGCAATCAACGCATTCCTGAGCAGCTTTATTACGATTTTTTTGATAGCTATTATATTTGTGGCGGATATGGACAGTCTTGCCGGGATTGTATGTATCGCGTTGCTTGCCGCATCTGTGATTGCGATTATGGCCTATATTTACTATAACTATGCATTTATTATTGTTACAGCCTTTTCTGGCGCATATATTGCCAGTATCGGAGGTTTGGGACTGTTTACCGGTTATGAGTTAAGCGAGATGCTGTACATATTGTTTGGGCAGGGAAGTCGTGAAGTGTTTGGAATGATTGCATTGGGAACATTGATTTTGGGATGTCTCGGCTGTTATGTACAGATGAAACGGCTGAATGGAAGCAGCGGTTCAAAAGCGGATTCCGACATGGGGCAGGAGGACGCGCCGGAAGCAGAAGACCAGGGAAATATTAATCTGGAGCAAGTCAATGCAGCCGCCGGAAAGGTTGCAGAAGGAGCAATGAATGCCGGACGGACTGTCAGTAAGGCTGCCGCGCCTGTTTTTCGGGATATGGGAGTACAGATGAAGGATGCGTGGGATGAGATTCATACGGAGTATGGGCGCAGAGATTTTAAGCAGACGATTCTCAGCAATAAATTCCTGTTGATTGCCCCATTGATTGATGTCGTTTTACTGCCTTTTCTATACAGGATGCTTCCTTTTATGATATATGGCGAAATTTTGAACAAGTTTGTCTACTGGATAGCTATATTTGCGGGGGCGTCGTCGCTGGGAGTGCTTGTATATATTACGATGATACAGGATGTTAAGCTGAATATCATATACCAACTGCTTTATGCCGTTGGCTATCTTGTTTTTAACTTTACAAATCTGAAGTATTACTCAGGATGGGAAATCTTTGTCGATACATTGCAGTACTTGCTGATTTGGTGTGTCTTATTTTTTGAGGTCAGGCTGATTCAGAAAAATAGTATAAAACCGTTGGTTCTTACCGTCACAGCCTGGTTTATGCGGATGTATGTTATCAGTGGATTAGGGTATTTCTATTTCTCAATCTACATAGGGTCATATCACATTGCCTGGCTGGTGATTGCCATTGGGACGGTGTTTTTGCTGTTTAAAAAGCTGCATAATATAAATGTTTTCAGCTACGGAATACGGTAATTATGTGATGCGGAGTAATGCAAACGATAGTAGGAATAGAAAATAGAGGAGAAAGATAATGTGTAATTTAATTATAGTAGTGGTAGTCTTTGTGCTTGTTATGTATATTTTGCAAGCCGGTATTAATGCAGATAATAGGAAAATAGCAGAGAAAGAAAATAAGAAAAATGAAGAGAATAGTATATTAAGAGCTAAGCGCGACGGTAACATAGATGCTTATAATAATACATTGAAAAATTTTTTTGGCTGCGGCCATCCCCTTGGAAATAGTAGTAATACGTATGACGGTACTTATCAATTGCTTATGGGTATAGTAAGTGAAATAAAAACATATAACAACCAATTGTCTTATGATTTACAAATCTCAGATAGAAGGATTGCAACATATGAAGAAAAGGCTTGTAAATTCCAGGAGTTCGGGAAAAAGATAGAGCGGGCGATGACTGACTTAGTGATTAAGCAGGACAATTATGGAAATGCAGATTTGGAATGTTTAAGCCATATTCGTTCAATGAAGAAACAGGATGTCGATTCTATAGTTAATTCTGTGGAAAATATTCTGGATAAAGAGGAATATGAAAAACTGTGGAGTGTCGATATAATGTCAATCCTGAATTGTGTCTGGTTCTATGCAATATATAAACCTCATTCTGCTTCAGATTTTGAAAGGGCTCGGAAAATATTTTACAGGCTTTATAAGCAGGGGAATATCGAAGTTTTTATTGCTGATGTATTTGCAGCCAAACAGATAGGTGG
>DLAA01000014.1:0-189 GCA_002493835.1 Lachnospiraceae bacterium UBA7060
TAGAGGGACATATTCGGCGGGACAAGCTGGACGGGTGTGGTAAGGAAGCATATATATCCTCTCACCCCAACTGCAATATCAATTTGTCTGCCATGCCCCTTGCTTGTTCCTTGACAACCGAATATACGCTGTTACAGGTACTTCATTCTGTGTTCCGAGCGGCAGATGGGGCGGCGCGGTGACAGGCAG
>DLAA01000014.1:458-702 GCA_002493835.1 Lachnospiraceae bacterium UBA7060
GCCGGACGCGATAACGACACAGATCATAATGGTACTTCTTCACAGCTTCCTAAAGACTTGGGGAGAGTTCCTGCGGCGTTTGCTTGCTCTGGCAAAGCGGCGGCGTATGTGGGACTATGATGCGGTGACGCTACCCGCAGCCTGTAACAGCCCCGTCCTTATAACAGAAGGACTTGCCGGGGTGCGTGGCAAATACGGCAGTAAAATCGAAATCAGATATAATGGGCCGGATTTATGTGTGTAA
>DLAA01000014.1:1028-1524 GCA_002493835.1 Lachnospiraceae bacterium UBA7060
TCTGTCAACAAAGAACTTTCCCGTGATGAACGGATTGCAGAATTTGTTCAGCAGATAAAAAATCCATACCATTTTAAGTGTGGCCGTTTTACTGTACAGGCCAGCTTTTCTGCTGAAGGTGCTACCCTGGAAGAATGTATCAAGGGTATTTTACGATAGGCGCAATTTTAAGAAAGGGGCTGACTTTTCCGTAAAAGCATGGTAGAATAAGAATCGGAAAAGGAATTGAATATGGACTAACCACACTTCTTGAATTGCGGGGATTTTTCTGTGCAACGAAAGGAGTGTTTTTTTATGCAGGTTTACAAAGCGATTAAGTACATCCGTCTTTCTTATACGGATGATAAAACAGTAGAAAGTGACAGCGTTGCTAACCAGCGGCGCCTGATCGATGACTACATAGCCCGACACCCGGAAATTGAGGTTGTGGCAGAAAAAATTGACGATGGTTATAGTGGAGTTTTGTTTGATCGCCCGGCATTTCAGGAAATGATGC
>DLAA01000014.1:1833-2162 GCA_002493835.1 Lachnospiraceae bacterium UBA7060
GGTCGTGAGTACATAGAAACAGGCCGCTATATGCGCAGGGTGTTTCCAGCCTATGGAGTGCGTTTTATCGCAATTAACGATAATGTGGACACGGAAAATGACGCTGCCGATGATCTCACGGTTTCTGTCAAAAACATTATGAATGAGGCTTACTGTCGGGATATTTCTGTTAAGACACGGAGCGCCCTGGAAGTAAAACGGCGCAGCGGGGATTTTGTAGGTGCTTTTACCATCTATGGTTATGTGAAAGTCGGCGATAAACACAAGAGCCTGGAAGTAGACGAATATGCTGCCAATGTTGTGCGGGATATTTTCAGAAAACGGCTGGA
>DLAA01000014.1:2540-3118 GCA_002493835.1 Lachnospiraceae bacterium UBA7060
GGAATGCCTCATGCAAAAGGTGGCTATACAGACCGAAAGGATTGCAAATGGTCTGCAACTACAATCATCCGCATTTTACAGGATGAAACTTACACCGGAACACTGGTCCAGGGCAAACAGACAACGCCCCATTTCAAATTAAAAGAGCGTGAGGACAAACCTTCTTCGGAATGGATTCGTGTGGAGGGAACCCATGAAGCGATCATACAAAAGCACGATTTTGATCTGGTGCAACGGCTCCGCAGGATTGACACAAGGACTTCTCCCAAATCGGATAAGGTTTACCTTTTTTCCGGTATTTTGATCTGCGGCTGCTGTGGCTGCCGTATGACCCGCAAGACGAACCGCTATAAAGATAAAGAGTATCACTATTATTACTGCCCGACCGGCAAAAAGAATGGCTGCACATCGTCGGTCATGCTGAAAGAGTCGGATCTGATTGAATGTGTACAGGACAGTTTGAAAGGACATATTGAAAATGTTGCTTCTCTGGATGCCCTGCTGTCCAGTATCAGTCAAGAACGGATTAACCGGGAATTGGCGCAGGAATATGCCGCACAGATCAGAGTAAATGAAAA
>DLAA01000014.1:3441-4633 GCA_002493835.1 Lachnospiraceae bacterium UBA7060
GAAGAATTTCTCTCTTATAAGCGAAAATACAATGCAGATATTGAACTGTTCCAAAAGGCAATCGCTGAATGGAACGATAAACTTACAGATGTATTGGAAAACCGAAGCGAACGAAATCGTTGGATCAACCATTTTATGAGATTTTCTACTATGGAGGATATTGACCGCCGGGCAGTCATGCAGCTTATCCGAAGCATACGGGTAATGGGTAAAGATGAACTGCATATTGAATTTAATTACCAAGATGAATATCAGAAAGCAATTTCTTTGGCGGAACAGATTGCTACAAAAAATAAAGAAAGGATGGTGGGCTAAATGGCAAGAAAAAGCAGAAAACAGACGGCGGCACCTATGCCGGCACCATCTTTATATGTACATGTAGCTCTGTATATCCGTCTTTCTGTGGAGGATAACAAAAAGCGGGGCTGCTCAGTAGAAAATCAAAAGCTGGTACTGAATGACTTTCTTTCAGATAAACCGGACTTCGTTGTGTATGATACCTATATCGACAACGGAGCGACAGGGACAAATTTTCACCGCCCTGGATTTCAGCAAATGCTATCTGATATTGAAGCAGGCCACATTAACTGTGTGATTGTTAAGGATCTTTCCCGATTAGGGCGAAATTCTATTGACACAGGTTATTATATCGAACAATATTTTCATGCACATAATGTTCGGTTCATTGCTGTTACGGATCAGTTTGACACAGCGGATTCCGGAAATCTTCATGGTGGTATCATGCTGCCTTTGAAAAATATGATCAATGAAGCCTATGCTCTGGACATTGGACGAAAAATCAAAGCACAGGCGCGGCAGGCTATGAAAGATGGCGACTATATTGGTGCACGGGCACCTTACGGTTACAGGAAAGACCCGGATGATTGCCATAAACTTCTGATTGATGAAAATACTGCCCCTGTAGTAAAACAGATTTTTGAATGGGCACATGAGCATGTGGCACTGAACCGGATTGTCCGCAACCTAAATGAGATGGGGATTCCGGCACCGAGCCATTATAAAAAGGCCACTGGCGAGATTACCAGTCCGGGACTGATCGGAAGCGGCAAATGGCAGACCCGCACAGTGATGAAAATCTTAGAAAGCGAAGTTTATACAGGCGATCTGGTGCAAGGAAAAACAAAGATTGTAGATCATCAGCAGGTCAAGGCTGGAGAAGATAATCTGATTA
>DLAA01000038.1 GCA_002493835.1 Lachnospiraceae bacterium UBA7060
GTCGCCCTATAAAATTGCGTCTAAGATGCTTGTTGCATGCTAGCATGCACAATCATCTTAGCCTCAATTTTGCACGGCTCTTAGCGTTTCAAGTTGTTAGCGACTTCCAGCATGGAATCGGATGTGGTGATGGACTTGGAGTTCATCTCGTAAGCACGCTGTGCAACGATGAGGTTTACCATCTCATTTGCCACATGCACATTGGAACCTTCCAAATATCCCTGGATAATACGGCTCTTTGCAACATCCGGCTCTGTATCCTCGTTAAGGGCACGGCCGCTGGCATCTGTCACTACAAAAAGGGTATCTCCCACTCTTTTAAGGCCGGCGGGGTTATTAAACTGAAAAGTGCCGATAGTTATGCCGATGGGCTGCGGATTATTCTGTGCATCGGGATAGCAAATCTGGCCATCCTCCGTGATCGAGAGATTGCTCGCCATCATGCCCGCATCAACAACAATAGCGCGTCCCTCTGTATCCAATACCGGCAGACCATCTGAATTCGTCAATGTCATGCGATTGTTTGCACCGATCGCCCAGGTAAAATCACCGTTTCTTGTATAGAAAATCTGACCGTCATCTCCACGCAGACCAAAGGACCCATTACCTTCGATAGCAAATGCCGTATCAGAATCCGAATCCAAAAGGCTTCCCTGAGTAAAAATCTGGTTGATAGAAGCGGTGCGTACGCCAAGTCCAACCTGTGAAGTAGTCGGCTTCGGATCGCCGTTCGCCGTAGTAGTGACAGACTGTAAATTCTGATACAGGAGGGACTTGAACTGCGCCACCTGCGCCTTATATCCTACGGAATTGACATTTGCGAGATTATTCGCTATTGTATCTACATTTGTCTGCTGCGCATTCATGCCGGTCGCACCCGACCATAAACTTCTAACCATAATATCCTCCTTCTGGAGTGACATGATTCTTTATCCTGTCCCCCGTTGATTCCTGCTATTACTTAAGCTGTCCGTTAGTCACTGCCTGTTCAAGTGTATCATCGTAGGTGGTGATCACCTTCTGGTTGCTCTCATACTGCCTCTGCAGAGTGATCATATTAACCATCTCAGTCACGACCGAAATATTCGACATTTCCAAATAACCTTGATGAATTTGAACATCTACTCCAGTCTCACCTCGATCCAGCTCTGTCGCACCTTCCACCGGCTGGAAAAAGTTCTCACCGAACCGTTCAAGATAATTATAATCCTCGAAATCGGTAATACCTATCGTCGCTACAACTGCACCATCCTGTATGATATCCCCGTCCCGATTAATACTAATCGGAAGTGATGTCTCCATCTGGATCCTTCGACCATCTTCATCTAACACATAGTCACCATCCTGAGTCTGCAAAAAGCCCAGTCTGTTCATGGTAAAATTTCCGTCCCTGGTATACTTAGTAGATGTTTCTCCCGCTTTATTTGTATACTCTACTGCAAAAAAGCCTCTGTCAGAAAGAGCTAAATCCAGCGGATTACCTGTCTCCTTAATAGGTCCTTCCGAATAATCCACATAATTTTCTCCGATTTTTACACCAAGATTAAGTCCTGTTTTTCTAACCCTTCTCTCCAAATAATCCTCATTTAGTGGATTATTTACCTCATTCTGATCAATTGCCCGATTGGTTGCCAACGGCCTTGGAAGATTCCCTGGCTCAGATAAATCCTTTATTTTATAAGCGAGTACTGTATCAAAAGCCTGGCTTGTAGTGCCTTCCTTTTTAAAGCCGTTGGTGGTTGCGTTTGCCAGATTGTTGGTCAGAACATCCATCCTGTGCTGCTCATTCAGCATGCCTGTATAGGCAGTGTAGAGTCCCTTTAACATTTATTTTACTCCCTTCCCCAGCCAAGAATGCCGCCCCTAAGCATTCCCTCTCGACTTCCCCATATTTTCTAAAAATGCCTTAGCTATTTCCGCAAGCGAAATCCTGTTTTCTTTTCGCCTTAGTCCTCGCGGTAACCCGCCAAGAATTCAACATATTTACCAGTACCGATAGCCACCGCTGTCATGGGATCTTCAGCCGTCATAGTGTTAATTCCTGTCTTTGCTGCAATCAGATCTTCCAAGCCGCGCAATAAACTTCCGCCTCCCGTCAAAACAATGCCTCGATCAGCAATATCCGCCGCCAGCTCCGGAGGTGTCTTCTCCAACACACTGTGAATCGTCTCCACGATCTGCACCGTGGTCTCATGCAGCGCCTCCTCCGTCTCTTCAGAGGAAACCTTAACAGTTCTGGGAAGTCCGGTCACCAAATTGCGCCCCCTGACATCCATGTAATCCACCTCGGACCGTTTATAAGCGGAACCAATCTTTATTTTCAAATCCTCTGCTGTCCGTTCACCGATCAACAGATTGTGCTTTTTTCGCATATAACGTACAATAGCTTCGTCAAAATCATCACCCGCGATCTTAATCGAAGCACTGACCACCGTACCGCCCAGAGAAATCACCGCAATATCGGAAGTGCCGCCGCCGATATCGACAATCATATTCCCACAGGGCTTAGAGATATCAATACCTGCGCCGATAGCTGCCGCAATGGGTTCCTCTATAATGGAAACCTCTCTGGCCCCTGCCTGATAAGTCGCATCTTCCACAGCCTTCTTCTCCACCTCGGTGACACCGCTTGGAACACACACTGCAATGCGCGGCTTTCGGAAGCTCCTCCTGCCCAGAGCTTTCTGAATAAAGTACTTCATCATCTTTTCTGTTACCTGATAGTCGGAGATAACACCCTGCCTTAAGGGTCTCACCGCTACAATATTGCCCGGCGTCCTGCCGAGCATGAGGCGCGCGTCCTCGCCGATGGCTTTAATTTTGCTTGTGTCTCTGTCGAAGGCCACCACGGACGGCTCCTTCAAAACAACTCCTTTTCCTCTGATATATACTAAAATACTGGCTGTGCCAAGATCAATTCCTATATCTGTATACTGCATTTATTTCTAACTCCCCTTCCCGAGAATACATCACATTCATTGAGCTCACAAATTTTACATCTTCTGTTTGATTATACCAAACATCTGCTCGTTAGCACCGCAAAATAAATACCTGCATCAGTCACAGATTATCTCATCATCGATGGTACTTTATTTCTCTTTTGCGGCTATTATATTATACCCTCATCAGGGAGGTTTTTCAAAGGTTTTTTGTTTTTTTTAGAAAAAATTAAAAAACACTAAAAGCAGAGCAGTTCCATCCGCTCTGTTTTCAGCATCCATGCTTATTATATACTATAGGATATTGCGACAGTGTAAACCATTCAGGGAGAATACGGAACATTCTCAGAGTCTGCCGCAGGCATACTCTTAGTGTTCGCTGCCGAACGATGATTTTATAAATATATAATCGGAAGGAATCGCCAAATCCTTTAGAGCATTGCACAAAATTAATTATGGCACATATTTACATTCTGAAAACCGTTTGCTATAATGCAAAAGCGTGAAAGGAGTACTATAATAATATGAAAACACAGACAGAATTACAAAAGCTTCTACGAGATATCGATCATAAGGGCTATAAAGCCTACAAAGTTTTAGAGGGAGAATACGATTTCGGCGCATACCGTCTCTGGATCGATCATGTACAGGGAGATCCCTTTGCCTCACCCTCCCGAGTGCGGATTGTCTACCGGAATCAAGGAAATATTCCCACCTCCTATTTTGAAAACAGACACCGCCGTATCGCAGTGGAAGATTATCTGCTCCGCAGCCTTCACAAAAATTTGCGAAGCGGAGAAGGCAGGGCCGCCAAAGGTTCCGGAAAAAGTGGAATGGTGACAGCCTGCCGGACAGAACAGGAAATTTTGGAAACCACTGCTATGCACATAACAAAAGATGTCATCGAAGCCCGCATCGAAGTAGGCTTTCCCGCCTTCGGGCGCACGATTGCAGCAGGAGAACTAGCGCAGATTCTCTTCCACCTTCTCCCCGATCTGGCGCAGAAATGCTTCCGCATGACACCCCGCATGAAACAGGATTTGGACAAGGTAACGGCTCTTGCAGACGATCAGCAGTTTATCAGAGACGCCCTTCCTGAACATGATTTGGCTGCCTTCGTAGCGGATGGCTCCATTCTTCCCAGAGAGAGCGGCGTATCACAGCGTCCTATGAAGGATGCGGTAGTCTTTAAAAGCCCTGATTCCCTTGCCATCACTTTAAATCTGCCCCATAAGGGCGAGGTTCGCGGCATGGGCATCCACCACGGCATTACAGTGATTGCAGGCGGCGGATTTCACGGCAAATCGACTTTATTGAAGGCGCTTGAACGCGGCGTCTATAATCATATCGCGGGAGATGGCCGAGAGCTTGTCATAACTGATGAGAGTGCCTTTAAACTCCGCGCCGAAGAACACCGCTGCATCCATGAGACAGATATTTCCATGTTTATCAATAATCTGCCCATGAAGTTGGACACTACCCGTTTCCGGACAGAGAATGCCAGCGGCAGTACTTCCCAGGCAGCCAATACAGTGGAGGCTCTGGCCGCAGGAAGTACCGTTCTTTTGATTGATGAAGATACTTCCGCCACCAATTTCATGGTACGCGACGGCCGTATGGCGCAGCTCGTCTCTGATGAGAAAGAACCGATCACCCCGTTTATCCGGAAAATAAGAAGTCTCTATCAGGATCTAGGGGTTTCCACCATATTGGTAGCGGGAAGTTCCGGTGATTATCTGTCAGTGGCAGACACGGTATTGCAGATGGACTGCTATGAGACAAAGGATGTAACAGCCCGGGCAAAAGAATTAGCCGTCGAACTGACAGAGGAGAACGTTGACAAGACAGACTGGCTGAAAAAGACCGTTCGCTCCAAAAAGATCGAGAAGGCGCGGGTACACGGCTGGGACACTATCAGCCTCGACAAAAACGAGATCGATCTGCGCTATCTGGAACAGATCGTTGGAGAAAGTCAGACCGCCTCTCTGGCTTATATTATGCAGTATGTGTTAGAACGGCTTGCTGACGGAAAAAAGACACTCCCCCTGCTCGCACAGGAGGCTTCCGCTAAATTAGAGAAAGAAGGGATTCTTTCCCTGACCCCGAAAAACTACGGAGCCGGGCCTGCCGCCTACGTGCGCAGGCAGGAGATTCTGGCATGTCTGGCCAGATACCGCATGCTATGATGCCTGTATAGTTTTAAGAAGCAGAGGCAGGTCATTGCTTTTACGCCGCCAGCCTCCAAGTTATTATTTCGTCCAAATCCCCTCCCACACTTTGGCTCATTGCCAGTGATGAGAGGGGGCTTTTTATTTCGCCTTATCAAGCATCTTTTTAATATAAATACCCGTATATGAATCTTTGTTTTCTGCAATCTGCTCCGGCGTGCCTGTATCTACGACAGTGCCTCCGCCCTCGCCGCCTTCTGGTCCCATGTCAATGATATAATCGGCTGTCTTAATCACATCCAGATTATGCTCGATAACCACTACCGTATTGCCGCCTTCCGCCAGCTTATGCAGAATATCCACCAGCTTATGAACATCCGCGAAGTGCAGGCCGGTGGTAGGCTCATCCAGAATATAGATGGTCTTTCCGGTACTTCGCTTAGAAAGCTCTGTGGCCAGCTTAATGCGCTGTGCCTCGCCGCCTGAAAGTGTAGTGGAAGGTTGTCCCAGCTTGACATAGGAAAGACCCACATCGTTCAA
The DNA here is from genome assembly GCA_002493835.1 of Lachnospiraceae bacterium UBA7060. Lineage (GTDB taxonomy): Bacteria > Bacillota > Clostridia > Lachnospirales > Lachnospiraceae > UBA3282. Next base: position 5,648 of record DLAA01000038.1, read on the forward strand.
CGTCTCTATTTTTCTGCGTATGGAAGGCAGATTCTCAAAGAAAGGAACTGCCTCTTCCACCGTCATATCCAGTACATCAAAAATATTCTTTCCCTTATATTTCACTTCCAGCGTCTCACGATTGTAACGCTTGCCCCCGCAGACTTCGCAGGGAACATAGACGTCAGGCAAAAAGTGCATTTCTATTTTGATAATGCCATCGCCGCCGCATGCTTCACAGCGCCCACCTTTCACATTGAAGCTAAACCGGCCTTTTTTGTAGCCTCTTGCCTTTGCATCCTGAGTCGTTGCAAAGAGATCGCGGATTTGATCAAATACTCCCGTGTAGGTAGCGGGATTGGAGCGGGGTGTCCTTCCGATAGGAGACTGGTCAATATTAATCACCTTGTCCAACTGTTCAACACCGAGAATCGACTTGTATTTACCAGGAATGCAGCGCGCTCTGTTCAAATTTTTGGCAAGATATTTATAGAGGATTTCATTGACAAGGGAGCTCTTCCCAGAACCTGACACACCTGTAACGCAGGTAAAAACGCCAACGGGGAATTTCACGTCAATCTTTTTCAGATTATTTTCTTCCGCTCCCTTGACAGTGAGCCATCCCAGGGGTTTCCTGCGTGTTTTCGGTACTGGAATCTGCAGTTTCCCACTCAAATACTGTCCGGTGATGGACTCTTCCACCTGCATAATTTCCTCCGCTGTCCCCTGCGCCACCACCTCTCCGCCATTACTGCCTGCCCCGGGGCCAATGTCAACAATATGATCTGCCGCCAGCATAGTGTCCTCATCATGCTCCACCACAAGCAGCGTATTCCCCATATCTCTCAAATTTTTAAGCGCAGCAATCAGTTTGTCATTATCACGCTGATGCAGACCAATACTCGGTTCGTCAAGAATATAGCATACACCCACCAAACCGGATCCAATCTGTGTCGCGAGGCGAATCCGCTGGGCTTCCCCGCCGGAAAGCGTTCCTGTCGCTCTGGAGAGCGAGAGATACTCCAAACCAACCTCCATCAGAAAACCAACCCTCGCACGGATTTCCTTTAAAACGCGTTTTCCAATCAGCTCCTGCTGTCTTGTCAGCTGCATATCCCCAATAAATGCATGTAGTTTTGCAATTGACATAGATGTAATATCGTATATATTTTTACCGCATATTGTCACCGCCAAAGATTCTTTTTTCAGGCGCATTCCTTTACATTCCTTGCAGGGAGTGATGCGCATGTAAGTCTCGTATTCCTGCTTGCTCCAATCGGAACTTGTCTCCCGGTAGCGGCGCTCCACGTTCTTAATCAAGCCCTCGAAAGTCACAGGATATACGCCGCTTCCACGCTGCCCCTCGTAATAGACATCCACTTTTTTATCTGTACCATAAATAATGATATCCTGCACCTTTTCGGGGAGCTCCTCAAAAGGCGTTTTCAGGCTGAACTTAAATTCTCTGGCAAGTGCTTGGAGAATGGCGTTAGTAAAGCTTCCATTGTCACCGCTGGACTGCCATCCCAGAACCACGATCGCGCCATCTTCCAGGCTGACGCTCTTATCCGGTATCATCAAATCCACATCAAACTCCATCTTATAACCCAATCCTAAGCAGACCGGACACGCTCCAAAAGGATTATTGAAAGAGAAACTCCTCGGCTCAATCTCGCTGATGCTGATGCCGCAATCCGGACAGGCAAAACTCTGACTGAACTGAACCGGCTCTCCGCCAATCACATCAAGCGTCATCAATCCTTCTGCCAGGGCAAAAACATTCTCCACAGAGTCAGTCAGGCGACGTTCAATGCCTTCCTTTACCACAAGTCGGTCCACCACAATCTCAATATTATGTTTGATATTTTTTTCTAATTTAAAATCAGCAGCCTCCTCCGTGAGATCATAAAGGTTTCCATCTACCCGCACGCGTACATAACCGCTTCTGCGGGCACGCTCAAATACTTTCGCGTGTTCACCTTTTCTACCTCGCACCACCGGTGCAAGAAGCTGAATTTTCGTCCCCTCCGGCATAGCCATCACTTGATCTACAATCTGATCCACAGTCTGCCTCTTAATCTCCTTGCCGCAGTTTGGACAGTGAGGAATACCGATACGGGCATAGAGCAGTCGAAAATAGTCATATATTTCCGTCACTGTACCCACTGTAGAACGTGGATTTCTGTTTGTAGATTTCTGGTCAATCGAGATGGCAGGTGAAAGCCCTTCGATCCGTTCGACATCCGGCTTTTCCATCTGCCCAAGGAACTGTCTTGCATAGGAAGAGATAGATTCCATATAGCGCCTCTGTCCCTCTGCATAGATCGTGTCAAAAGCCAGGGACGACTTGCCTGACCCCGATAATCCCGTCAACACCACAAATTCATTGCGAGGAATATCCAGGTCAATTCCTTTCAGATTGTGCTCATTCGCGCCACGGATTTTTATATATTCTCTTGGACGCATTTTTATATTTTCAGACATATCGCATATCCTCTTTCCCCATTACTCTTTTGTTTTATCTCTCAATACTGAAGCAGACTTTTCGCCGCATAGTCTTCTAACCATACAGATAGATTTTCAGGCAGGTCCTGTTCCATCATTTGTCAAAATCCCTGAGTTTAATTTTCAGCTCAACCATCCGGTCACGCAGCTCGGCGGCAGCCTCGAAATTCAGGTCCGCAGCGGCTTTCTTCATCTGCCTCTCCACATCCTTGATCAGTTTTTCCAGCTCCTCACGACTCATGGACTCAGGATCCTTCTCGAACCGCTGCTCTTCCTTCGCAATGGTCTTAGAAATGCTGATCAGATCCCGTACTGCTTTCTGAATAGTCGTCGGCGTAATGCCATGCTCTTCATTGTAAGCCTGCTGAATCTTACGGCGGCGGTTCGTCTCCGTGATTGCCATGTTCATGGAGTCCGTCATATCATCCGCATACATGATGACGCGCCCTTTTGCATTTCTGGCCGCCCGGCCGATAGTCTGAATCAGGGAAGTGGCAGACCGCAGGAACCCTTCCTTGTCCGCGTCTAAAATGGCTACCAGTTGAATCTCCGGAATATCCAGCCCCTCCCGCAGAAGGTTGATGCCAACAAGCACATCGAAGACATCAAGACGCATATCGCGGATAATCTCAGCTCGTTCCAGCGTATCAATATCCGAATGCAGGTACTTCACTCGAATACCTACGTCGTTCATATAATTTGTCAAGTCTTCCGCCATCCGTTTGGTAAGCGTAGTCACCAGTACCTTGCCCTGTTCGGCCGTCACCCGGTTGATCTCGGAGATCAAATCGTCAATCTGCCCCTCCACCGGACGCACATCCACTTTTGGATCAAGCAGGCCTGTGGGCCGGATAATCTGCTCCGTGCGGAACAGCTCGTGAGACGCCTCATAATCAGAGGGCGTCGCGGAGACGAAAAGCATTTGATCGATATGACTCTCAAACTCCTCAAAGCACAGCGGCCTGTTATCCAGAGCAGAAGGCAGTCGGAAACCGTAATCCACTAATGTATTCTTCCTTGATCTGTCCCCCGCAAACATACCCCTTATCTGGGGAATCGTCATATGAGACTCGTCTATGATAATCAAAAAATCATCTTTAAAATAGTCAAGCAGAGTAAAAGGCGGTTCCCCCTCTGCCATACCATTCAGGTGTCTGGAATAGTTCTCTATGCCGGAACAAAAACCTGTCTCTCGAAGCATTTCTATATCAAAATTTGTTCGTTCCGAAATGCGCTGCGCTTCTAAAAGCTTGTCCTCACTCTTAAAATATTTCACACGCTCATCCAGTTCTTTTTCTATCTCCTTGCAGGCTGCTTGAATCTTTTCTGCCGCCACCACATAATGAGATGCCGGATAAATCATCACATGCTCCAGCACCGCATGTACCTGTCCAGTCAGCGGATCCGCCTCTGCTATCCGATCGATCTCATCTCCGAAAAACTCCACACGGATCAGGTAGTCGCCGCCCTGAGCCGGGCAGATCTCCAGAACATCCCCGCGAACTCGGAAACAGCATCTGTCCAAATCCATATCATTCCTATCGTACTGCATCTCAATGAGTCCACGAATCACCTCGTCACGATCCTTCGTCATTCCCGGTCGAAGCGACATACTCATACCTGCGTATTCTTCTGGACTTCCCAGGCCATAGATACAGGAAACACTGGCAATCACCACCACATCCCGCCTCTCTGTCAGAGAAGCCGTGGCGGAAAGCCGCAGCTTGTCAATCTCGTCATTGATAGAGGAATCTTTCGCTATATAAGTGTCTGTGGAGGGTACATAGGCCTCCGGCTGATAATAATCATAATAGGACACAAAATATTCTACCGCGTTTTCCGGGAAAAATTCCTTGAACTCACCGTACAGCTGTCCAGCGAGGGTCTTATTATGCGCTATAACCAAAGTGGGCTTATTAAGCGCCTGGATGATATTGGCCATGGTAAAGGTCTTGCCGGAACCTGTGACGCCCAGCAAAGTCTGGAATTGGTTGCCTTTTTTGAATCCTTCTACGAGGGCTTCGATGGCGGCGGGCTGGTCGCCGGTGGGCTGGTATTCACTGTGGAGTTTGAACGTTTTTTGTTCAGTTTGCACAAAGGTTACCTCCGAAATTCATATTAAAAAGTTCGCATATTGGTACGAAATTCTTGTAAGCACATCTTCCGTTTGGCGGAAAAGAATGAAGAAGCAGTCTTGATTATATCATACCAAAGTAAATTTGTACAGCGTTTTTAGAACATTTGTTCTGTAAAATCTTTTAGTCCGATTTTCTTGGTAAATATACTTCTACAATCAGTATTTCTGGTATGATAGGGTTTGCTTTCTTCTATTCTCCGATGCTTTTTCCAGAAAACTCCGCAGTTCTTTATTATGTAAGAACAATGACCGTTTCCTTTTTCCTCTTATATGGCTTTGAGACCGGTACAAGGTTATAGGAATTATAACCCTGTATGACAGCATCCAGCAATCATTGAATGACTTCTGTGGAACCCTGAACAGTTTTCCCACTTTGATCGCGCAAAATGGTTCATGCTTTTGATAGACTTCTAAAAATGGGCGCCAAAAAACAGGAAATCTTTTGGGGATTTCCTGTTTTTGACTGCCTCTGTCGGCGGCTATTCAGTTTTTAACTGTCTACAATTCTACAAAGTGAAATAGAGCAAAATTTTAAATTTGATTCGCCAATTTATTAATATAGTTTCCAATATCATTTGGAATGGAATAAAAACTCTCCATATCATCCATATCTTCTGAACAATTTGGAATAATATCATGTATATAGTATTGATTTTGAGCTTCAAATAATATCAATTTTTCATTTCCTATCAGATTTTTCTCAAATGTGTGCCGCTCCAGTTGATACCTCGTTATTTCACATATGTTACTTTTTTCTTCGGGCAAAGATTCCCTTTCCAACCATGTTTCACGCTTTATCCGATTATAAAAATCTGCTATTTCCTCTAAATCCTTCATTGTGTAAACTAGCTCTGAATCCTTGTCAAAAATTTCTAATCTTTGTTCTTTTGAAACCTTTGCAAGTTCATCTGCACTATATAAATGATAACCGTCCTCGTTTTCTGATCTTAAAATTTTGTCCGGCTCTTTTAAAAAAGCTTCCTCCGCCTTTTCAATACCAGAATCATTGATACCCCATAAGGCGAAAATATCATCTTTGTCTAAAATATCAGAACCATTTCCCGCCAGTTTCATTATATATTCTCCTGCTGACACCGGAATACGGCAATAGGTAGAATCACCCTCAAAAACATCCTCAATATAAAAATCTCCGTTATCTTCGTAAAGAGCCTCTTTTCCTATACTAATTTCAGGCACTCCTCTTTCCAGCCAAAAATTCTCCGTTACTTTTTCATAAGAGATAATGATATACTGCAATTCCGCTTGCACCGGAATTTCACTTACATCCTCCCATTCTTCCATTTTTTCATTTTGAATAAATGCAATGACTTCATTTGGTTCGACAACCTGGCAAAGCACAATTTTTTCAGGAGACACAATTTCCAAAAATTGTTCCTCTGATATTTCTTCAGCATTTACCATTGTTCCCGCACCCGAATATGATTTTACAATCCCGCATCCTGTAAACAGACAAATACAGCCTGCTGCTACAATAGACCTTATAAAATTTCTATATACTTTCCTCACACTATGTCTCCTCCTGATTGACATCCTTCCTTACCTCAGCCCAAATAGCCGGGAGCTGCGGCACAAACTCTGCATCAGTCATTACTCTTCGCTCTGCTGCTTCCAGCGCAGTCCTTCCGAAATTATCATAGTGGGTCTGATTCGTAATTCCCATTTCTGCGAACAATTTTGAATCGCAGATTTTACTGCTGTCCACCCCATCAAACCGGGCAGCTTGTTTTGCCGCCTTTGTCAAATAGTCACGAGCCGATCCCAGGTCTCCCATGGCACAACATGTTTCTGCACAAAGTACAAGAAGAACACAATCATACTTGTCAAACCAAGTAGTAGTTTCGGGGGGATACCCCGGTCGTAATGTACTGCGTAACCATTCGATGCAGGCAACAGTGGTTTTGTAATCACGTTTCTGAAAAAAAACATTGGCATAGCCCATCATAATCGCATCCA
>DLAA01000140.1 GCA_002493835.1 Lachnospiraceae bacterium UBA7060
ATCCATATTTGTCAGTTTTGAGGAGATAATATTGTCGGGAAATCTACGTGATAGTTCAGGTAATAATGACCATAGAGGTGCTGGCGCGCAGGAATGAATGGTAATCGTATGCTGATTGCGCTCAAATGTCTGTACGGTTTGAACCGCTTTTTCTGCTTCAGCGAGCAGGGATCTGGCCTGTTCTACCGCTACTTTACCGGTATCGGTTAATTCGATACGATTTTTACCACGATGAAAGAGTGGAACACCAAAAGCATCTTCCACATCATGCATGGTTCTGGTAAGAGTGGGCTGGGAAATATGAAGCTTTTCTGCCGCAGCAGATAAGGTACCACAGTCTGCATAGGTTACAAACTGGTAAAGGTCTGATAAGTCTAACATTTAGAGACTCCTTTCTATTCATAATATGAATAGAAAATTTCGGAATTGATATTGTACAAATTCATTTTATCACTATATAATTTAAATGCAAACAGAAAGCAAGAAATTTATAGATTTCATAAAATGAATATCAAAGGAGGACGAAACGATGGATTATGTTACATTAAATAATGGTGCGAAAATGCCACAGCTTGGATATGGAGTTTATCAGACTCCGCCGGAAGAAACAGAGCGCTGCGGGCTTGCTGCAATTAAAAACGGATACCGCAGTATTGGTACTGCTCAGGCATATGGCAATGAATTGACGGGCGGCAAAGGTGTGACTTTCGCCACGGGTACGCCGATCAGCAACAGTATGACAGAGCTTTATACCAATATGCGCTATCTCCAGTATGGCACTTTACAGAAACTTGGATTAGGGCATTTCGATAGTTTGGCATCCTCTTTTGGGGAAACGCAGACGGCGATAGAGCTTGCGCCGGAAGGGACAGGCTACAGGGCAAAGACAAGATTTGCAAAATTCTTTAATCTGCCGGAACTCATTTCTTTATTCAAAGAAAGTGCAGATATCCAGACACCGGATATGTTACAACTTCCTGTGCCGGAGGCAGAGTATGAAAATGTGGTGTTAAAGCCGAGCAAGTACCAGCAGGATATGGTGGCATCGCTGGCAGACCGGGCGGAAGCGGTGCGTGAACACAAGGTGGATGTAACAGTTGACAATATGCTCAAAATAACCAATGACGGCAGAAAGTTAGCGTTAGACCAGCGGTTAATCAACGATATACTTCCAGATGAGGAAAATTCTAAAGCAAGTGTATGTGTGGATAGGGCGTTTGAGATATGGGAGCAGACAAAAGAGCAGAAATCTGCACAGATAATTTTTTGCGATTTGTCTACACCGAAAGGAGATGGTACATTCAGTGTCTATGAGGACATACGCAATAAACTGACTGAAAAGGGTGTCCCGCTGGAGGAAATAGCTTTTATACATGAAGCGAATACGGAACTTAGGAAAGCGGAACTGTTCGGCAAAGTAAGAAGCGGACAGGTCCGCTTTTTATTGGGTTCCACGCAGAAAATGGGGGCGGGAACAAATGTCCAGGACAGATTGATCGCACTGCACCACCTCGATGTGCCGTGGCGTCCGTCAGACATTGAACAGCAGGAGGGGCGTATTTTAAGACAGGGGAACCTCAATCCCAAGGTTAAGATTTTCCGGTATGTGACGGAAGGGACATTCGACAGCTATTCCTGGCAGGTCATTGAAAATAAGCAGAAATTTATCTCCCAGATTATGACGAGCAAATCCCCGGTACGTTCCTGTGAGGATGTGGATGAGGCGGCGCTCTCCTATGCGGAAGTAAAGGCGCTTGCCACGGGCAATCCCTATATTCGTGAGAAAATGGATCTGGATATTCAGGTGTCAAAGCTAAAGCTGATGAAAGCCAACCACAACAGTCAGAAATACCGTTTAGAGGACAGGATTACTACACACTATCCTTGTCAGATCACAACCTTAAAAGAGCGCATCAGCGGGTTGGAGGCTGACATTCAGACGGCAAAAGCCAATCTTCCTGCAGACAAGGAAATGTTTTCCATGAAAGTAGGGGATAAATCTTACACAGACAAAAAAGAAGCCGGGACTGCCATTGTGGAGATGTGTAAGGAAATGCACTATGCTGATCTCCTTTCGACCATAGGGGAATATGCGGGCTTTAAAATGGCAGTGTCTTTTGAGAGTTTCGGACATAAGTTTGTAATGAACTTAAAAGGGCAGTTATCGCATAAACTGGAGATCAGCACAGACCCTCTTGGAAACATCACCCGTATCAACCATGCACTGGAATCCATGACAAAACAGCTTGCCGAAGCACAGACCAAACTTGAAAGCGTAGAGCGCCAGTTTGAAACGGCAAAAGCAGAGGTGGAAAAGCCATTTGCACAGGAAGCGGAGCTTGCGGAAAAATTAGACCGTCTTTCCGCTTTAAACGCTCTGCTTAACATGGACGAAAAGGGAGGTGATGCAGCCAGTATGGAAAAAAATGAGATAGAGCAGCCGGAGCCGGCAGCGGATGTGCCGCAGATTTATCCTGTGGAAAATGGAAGGCATAATTACGCAGCAGAAAACGGTAATCCACATGGGTTGAAGTTGGTAGCCGGAAACGTTGACAAGCCTGCGAAAGCATCATTGAGGGAAAAATTGGAAACATACAAGGCGCGGGTGGCAGGCATAGAAAGCACCGGAACGGATAAAACAAAGGGAAAGGAGGCGGTAATCTAATACTTTTAAAAATTTGATTGCAAAATTGTCGGTAAAATCGTAAGATATGAGTAGGAAAGCATGTAGATTGTGCTGAAACAGAGTAATCGTTGAAAAAGGGGCTATACTGATAAGGAGGTGTGTTTCTATGGCAACTTCAAGTATCACTAAGAATTTTGTTATATCAGGCAAGCGGCAGGTGGAAATGTTTGCTGATGCGATTGAAGCGTCTGCCAATGACCGCCCGGTTCGTACCCCTGTGGCTGCAAGGCAGTTAAAGGGGAAAGATGATTTAATGTTTCTTAGGATGAAAAGGGAGAAAGCGAATGGAAACAAGTGACAAATTTATGTTTGTCAACATTCGTGAGTATTTAGCAGAGGGAGATAATGAAAAAGTCGGAGAGCCAGAGTTATTGAGAATGATCTCCGACTTTTCATGCCCTAAGAATCCGGATGTTGAACATTTCTTAAAAAACAGTTCCGTAGATTTCACGAGAAAAAACCAGTCAGTTACATATTTAGTGCTTGATATGGATGATGGCGCTTTGGTAGGATATTTCACAATAGCATTGAAGCCGTTGACGGTGCGGGACGAAACAGTAAGCAACACTGTGAAAAGAAAGATAAAAAGAATCAGTGAATTTGACGAACAGACAAAATCGTATACGATGTCAGCGTACCTGATTGCACAGATTGGGAAAAACTACACAAATGATGCTTATAAACGTATTACCGGCTCAGAGCTTCTTGAACTGGCATGGAATGTAATTGAGGATATGCAGTATATGGGTGGTGGAATGGTGGTATTCCTTGAGGCGAACAATGAGGAAAGGCTGCTGACATTCTATCAGGATAATAAATTCCGGCAGTTTGACACCAGATTAACGGCAGCTGATCCGGAAAATAGACATGAGCTGATACAATTGCTGAGACTGCTTTAACCGGAAAACTTCATAGTAACAGTAACTTTAGGTGTATGATAAAGAGAAGATTAATATCATATGCCTTTTTTATTTTGGGAGATGCCGCCTTGTAAATGATGCAGGGCGGTATTTTTCTATGCAGAAAAAAGGAGGAGATTATGAACAAACACACGATGAGTGACTTATACCAGATGCAGTCGCTCCCGCTTTCCATAAAAATACGGATGACGCAGAACCGTATCCGGGAATGGGTGGAGTATTACGGTACAGACGGCGTGTACATAGGATTCAGCGGTGGCAAGGACAGCACTGTGCTGTTACATATCGTAAGGGAAATGTACCCCCGGATCAGCGCTGCTTATGTGGACACGGGATTGGAATATCCGGAGGTCCGGGAGTTCGTAAAGCGGCAGAAGAATGTGGAAATTATCAGACCGAAAATGAATTTCCGGCAGGTCATCGTAAAATATGGCTACCCTATGATTGGCAAAGAAGTGGCAGACTGCGTATACGGCGCAAGGAGATATGTGGAGAAGCTGTTGGAGCGGGAAAAAAGTACAGAAAACGGAGAAAAAGTTCCCAATTACAGCTATATGGCTGATTTGGTCGGCATAGACCGACGTGAGGACAAGGAGAATGCTGCATACCAGAGCCTGATCCGTGGGGAGATACCGGGTACGGATATAAAAACGCCTATCCGATACCTGGTTCTTACGGGGAAATACCCGCATAAAGAAAACGGAGTAGCAACGTCGGAATATTCCAGGATGTATAACAAAGAGCGCTATCAGTTCTTTTTGGAGGCTCCCTTTGAAATATCGGCCCACTGCTGTTCGATTATGAAAAAAGCGCCTATGCACAGTTACGCTAAGAGGACGGGGAAAATGCCGATGACAGCGCAGATGGCAAGCGAAAGCAGGCTCCGGACAACAAACTGGTTGAAAAATGGGTGTAATGGTTTCCACATGAAAAGCCCGATCAGCAATCCCATGTCATTTTGGACGGAACAGGATGTCTTGGAATATACTTTTCATAATCATATCCCGATTGCGGATGTATACGGGGAGGTCACGGCAGATTACGGGGAGCATGTCCAGGGAAAGCTGCAGGAAAATACAATGGATATGGGGATGTTTGATGTTAGGAAGCCTGTGTTTGACACGACCGGATGCGACAGGACGGGGTGCGTTTTCTGTGGTTTCGGCTGTCATAGGGAAAAATCACCGAACCGGTGGGAACTTGCGGAGAAATTCTCGAATCCAGAAATCATCGATTACATGATGCGCGGCGGCGCGTTTGATGAAAAAGGTATCTGGAAACCAGATAACCGGGGGCTTGGTTTTTGGTTTGTCATAGAGTGGATTAACCTGCACGGGAAGATGCATATTGTCATGCCACACAGGGACGAATATCTTGGTCAGTATATGACAGAAAATACGCAGAGACACTTTGCGGTCTAAAATGAAGAGGAGAACAGGAGTGGAAAATAAAGAAGTTATTGTGACATTTACAGTGGCAGAATGTGGGGAATACCATAGCTTGGGTGAATACCATCAGGGTATTAGAACTTTGGAGGAGGCTGTTTTGATTTATGGGAAGATACCCCCGGATCGGATGAATGGCATTCGAGCTATCGGCATCAATCTCCATGTGAAAGGGACGGATAGACGGGAGGATTTACAGGCAGACGTACTGTCCGGTAATGAGATTGATACGAGCATTATCAGCCTTACGCCGGAATTTTATGAAAATCCGCAGGTATGGGAAGCGGTAAAGGGACTGATCCGGTTGTTTCCGGATAAGGAGGTCATTGATTATTAGATATTGAAGTGCAGACGAGCGGAGACATCCAGAAACCGAAAACAAAAAATAAATTGGAGGATTGGAAATATGAACACAGCAGGGCAGGATATAAAACAAGGCATAGGAGAAAATGATGTGATAAAGCAGTTTGTGGAGCTGCTAAGAGAGCAGAACAGTCACGGGATTTTATGGAGGTGTTCCGGTATGTGGCGGGGGTGCAGATGCAGCTTGTCGCAATGGAAAGTGAGTTACAAGGTGTGCGTGAGCAGCTTGCACAGATGCAGGAAAACCAGCCCAAAGCGGTTACAGAGCATCTGATGGACAAGATAACATATCTTCAGGATAGAATAACGAATTTATCAAAACGTCTGTCGGCGGTAATGGAGCGACTGGTGGGAACGGCGGCACATGCAGTCAGCACATTTAAGGAAAAAGGGAAAGCAGAAATGTGCAGGGCGGTACAAAAAGGAATATCTGCTGTGAAACCGATGCTTGAAGATTACCGGGGTGAGATGCAGGATGTGATGACAGAATATCAAAAGACTGCCGACCAGATAGACAGCATCGGGGATGAACTCAAGCTGATCGGGAACAGCGTTTCCAATGTGGGCAGACTGTTGGCCGGAAAGGGCACGAAAGAGATGTCAGACGAAAAGCCGGGTGTCGGTCTTACGAGGGCAATCAGCCAGCCCGTTAAAAATGTGGCAGCACGCCTGCAGAAAAAGATGGATGCGGTTGACCGTATGCTGGGAAAACTGGATAGTCTGTCTGAACGCATGAACATAGGGAAAGAAGTGGAAAAAGATGGGCGCACATCTATCAAAGATAAGCTGGCGCAGATGAAAGAAAAAGCAGGACAGCGGAGAAAAGCGCCGGAGCCAGAAAAGGCAGCGAGAAAGAAGAAAGAGGAATGTTTATAAAGAGATAACACATAAAATATCAACGCAGATCATAGAAGTAGAAGATAATAAAAGTAACCAGAGCAGAAAGTAACGGAAACAGGCTTCCCTCCCGCTTAACATGTGGGAATGGGTAAGTCTGTTTTTTTGTCTGTTTCCGGATTCAGGAAGTGTTGAAAAGCACAACTGACATAAAACATTTTGGAAAAAGCCAATGGTTCTGTTTGCAGGTTCTAGCGGTACACAGTATAATAGAGCGCAGAAACGGAGGAAGAGGTATGTCAAAGAGGAAGCGCCCGCATGGGCACTATTGCAAAATATGCGGTGAGTATAAAGCAAATGAAAAATTCTCCGGGAAAGGTCATGCAGCCCATATCTGTAAAGCCTGCTCCCGTTTGAGCGCTGCTGAAAAAGCGGCGGCGATGGATATAAACCGACTGATGGGGTTCCCCATGCGGCGGCTTTCGGATGGTGAGAAGAAATGGCTGCAAACTAAAATGCACGATACAAATTCGGAAGTGGCGGATACGGCAAGGGAAATTTACCATGTGTGTTTTCCCCATGCAGAGCGCAATGCCATGAAAAAGCAGCTTATCATCAATACACTGTCCTTTGAAATACATACAGAGGTTTATGGCGGGTACGGCGATATGGAGACGGCTGATCGGCGTTTCGCCATTGACCGGAAAAGCCGCGTCCTGGCTATGGAAGATTTTCACACAGAAAGCGGGGAGCAGTCTGTCACGCTGGAGAAAGGGCAGATGGCGAAGCTGCTGAGGTATATCGTGCATACGCTGGAAATCTTTATGTGGGAACAGGACTATTGCCTGAATCTTGATGAAGATGTTTTTTTCACGGATATTTTTCTGGATGAGGGTGTCTATGTGGATGATCTGGAAGAAAAAGAGGAGGATTTACCAACGGAACCGGAGGGCAGACCGTTTTGGCAGGTGCATGTGGAATACAGCAATCATACGGTGCAGGATATTTCCAGTTATAATGATTATCTGCCGGAGCGTCCAGAAGAATTGTATTTTTCTTTGTTGGAGTATTTTGATTCGGAAGATGAAATCTTTTGATTTATACTCGCGGGCGCTATGACTGGCTAAAATTACAAGAGAATATTCGGACAGGATGGAGGACAGAAGATGTCCATGTTATAGCCTGACTAAATGTGCGCCCAATGGGCGCACATTAATATTGATGATAAATATGGATCAGGGCAATTTCTTCCGGTTCCAGTTCCAATTCAAAATGGAGTGTGCCTTTTTCTGTTTCTATCTCCTGAATAGACATGTGAGGGGTGCAAATCCGTTTCAGATAATTCACATCTTCTTGTCTCATATTGCTCATTGTGTTGAGGCGAACCCATTCATCCAGAACGCTGCCATGGTGAGGGCCGATGGTAAAGGTCTTTATGAAGTGCCGATCAGCAGGCAGATGGTCCAGATGAAAATCCATGTGCAGAGGTGTGTCACTTGAGGTGAGAGTCTGCGTTTCTTTAATCGAGTGAAGATTTTCTTCCTTCTGGAAGTAGCGCCGGTTTATCGAATGATAATTATAGCAAATAATGTAGTAACTAAAATGACCGGTAGTGGTGATGAGGTAATTTTCGCCGCTTTTTACTAAATAGGTTCCCATGCGCTGCAAGAAGCGAAAGGCGTAGTAAGCGGGCTTGCAAATGTTGTCTTTGGTTAATAGGCCGGGACAGCCATTTAAGATTTCTTGGGAATCGTAGTAGGCTGCAGTCAGGTCTAAACCGGAATAATAGCCCATCACATCTATTTCTCCCAGCAAATCAACTGCGTTCTTCATAATATACGTACCCTTGTAGCAGGTGTCGTTGATATAATTCCGACTGGAAATGGTACAATTCCACTCTGTCACATAAAGGGGGATGTCCATGCCGACTTCTCGAAGCAGTTTTTTAACACGTGTGACTTGCCGCTTTAAGAAATTGTCGTCGTCATAAGGACGAAATAGTTGGGGAGGATGATTCTCTTTCTGTAGAGAGGCAGGCTCGTAAGGGTAGGAAAGAACGGAGAAAAAGTCAGGCTGGTATGGCTGTTCCTTCCAAGCACGCAAAATGGATTCTGCCTCTACATCATTGATCCTCATACCGCAGCCGCCAATCACCGCGTCCGGCAGGAGCGGACGGATGACCTCACATGTGGTATTGAAGATATCAAAAAACGAAACGTCTTTCGTCTGTTGTTCCAGAAAGTCATCGTACCAGCATTCAAAACACCATTTTTTAACCTGGTCATCATGATAACGCGTGATAATATGATGAAAAAAACGGGTTAACAAAAGTTTATATTCCAGTAGTTGATGAAAATTTGGCGGCCGTTCATCCAGTTTCACAAATTCAGATGTGTTTTTTACGATTCGGATGGGTTTGTCAACTAATTCGATAAAGGGCAGTAAGTTGTTATAAACTAAAAAATCCAGCACTTCGTCAATCTTATCAAAATTCAAAAGATCCGTTTGATGCTCTGTGCGTATTTCCATATCCGTATGGAACAAGTTCCAGAAACGCACATAACGAAAACCAAGCTCATCCCTCAGGATCAGCGTCTGTTCCCGTACTTTGGCTTTCAACAAATCGCTGGCTCTTCCTATGTTGATCATCTCGATCCAATGCTTGACATAGGGTTTCTTAATAGAAGCATCAACTTGAATCGTATAATGCCGAATGCTGCGCGGATAATGCTGCTCGATACCCTTTTCTGCATATAACTCTTAGCCCGCTCATACAAAAGACTCTGTTGGTTGATCTTATTGTCATCTGCGGAAGACTCGGAAAGGAGTTTGGCCCGCATCATCTTCTTATAGTCAGTGGGTGTCATCTCATAAGTGTCTTTAAAGATTTTGTTTAATCCGGACGAATTGACAAAACCGTTGTCTACGGCAATACGTGTGACCGGTTTGTCGGTGTAGAGAAGATCTTCTACGGCATGATGTAACCGGACTTTGTTCATATATTCCAGAAAGTTTGTGCCAAACATTTTTTTAAAGTGGCGTGACAGATAGGAGTAGGTTAGATGTACCTGATCGGCCAGATCATTCAAACTGATAGACTGGTTATAATTTTCTTCAATATAGCTGACCACATCATTCATACGCTTGTCATATTTGCTCTGGTTCTGTTCAAAGTGTTTGTCGCCGCTCTTCACCAAAAATTGATCACAAAGATAGTGGAGTAACTCATAAAAATAGCTGACGGTCATTGGATTCGGTGTGGACGGATTTTTGATGATACAGCCAAGCATCTGACGCAGGCAGATCCGTAGGTTGTGATAATATTCACTGCGGTCCAGAGTGGTATTGCACCAAAATAGGATGTGATCTTGATCTACATAACGATTCAGCAGAGCGTATGGAATACGAATGCGGAAGATAAGAGAAGCTTCTGCTGTGGTAAGGGAATGATGTTTATTCATATTAATAATAATCATATCTTCGTCAAAGAGTTGATAGCTTTCTTCTTCAAGGCATATATGTAATGTTCCCTGAAGGACATAAATGAGTTCCGTGTCCTGATGAATATGTTCTTCTTCATTACAAATAGAGAATAGATCATATTGAAAATCATTTTCTTTTCTTACACTGATCATAATTGCCTCCGCGCCCAATTGTGGATTCACTTTTTCTCATTATATCATGTCATTCGCTACAAAAAAAGGCAAAAAATCGGCATGTTTTTTGCCTTTTTGGCTTTTCCAAAAAACAGTCTCATGAAAAAAGGAAAAAAGAGATAGAAAATAAGAAAACTCATTTGTATCTGATAGAGCCAGCGCAAGGTAAAATATAGTCAATAAAAACGAAAACAAAAATACAAAAAAGAAGGAGGAGGAGATTTGTAATGGCTGTATTCGAAGTAAATTTTTTTTCACAATCATTGAACAGAAATGTTCCGCTATGTGTGGTTTTGCCCACAGATAAACCGTGGTTTCCAGGGATGCGGAAAAGAGAGGAAGGAAAGCCGTATAAAACATTGTACTTATTACACGGTGTGACGGACAACTATACAAACTGGCTGTACAACACCCGCATCCGGAGATGGGCGGAAGATGAGGATCTGGCAGTGGTAATGCCCTCAGGAGATAATTCGTTTTACGTGGATCATGCGTGGGACGGCAATATGTACGGTGAATTTATCGGGAAAGAATTAGTTGCGCTTACAAGAAAAACATTTCCGCTGTCTTCAGAGCGTGGGGATACCTATATTGCCGGTCTTTCCATGGGCGGATACGGTGCGATGAAAAACGGACTGGAATATCATGAAACATTTGGTGCAATTGCCACTCTATCAGGAGCATTTGTCGTGGATGAGCATGTAGCAAAGATACCGGAAAATCCTTTCTATTTTATTGATACAAGAGAATATAAACAGGGTTGTTTCGGCGCGGATCTGGAAGCGGCTGGAAAGAGTACGCTGAATATTAAAGTGCTGATTGAGGAAAAACAGAAAGAGGGAATTGCATTTCCAAAGATTTACATGGCTTGTGGAAACCAGGATTCACTTTTACCCAAGAATCGGGATGTTCATGAATGTCTGTCCCGATTTGGAATCGAGCATACGTTTGAGGTCGGGGAAGGCAATCATGAGTGGGATTTTTGGGATACTTATATCAAGAAAATATTAGAGTGGCTGCCACTGGAAGGGCATGAATAAACAAAGGATCCGTGACGAAAGGAGAAGAGAAAATGAATGAGAATAATGGTGTTAATACGCAAAATGAAACAGCCGTAAAGCTGCCCATGTGGAGAAAGATTGG
The DNA here is from genome assembly GCA_002493835.1 of Lachnospiraceae bacterium UBA7060. GTDB lineage: Bacteria > Bacillota > Clostridia > Lachnospirales > Lachnospiraceae > UBA3282. The sequence goes on from DLAA01000140.1 coordinate 11,051, forward strand.
ATATGGTCTTGGCGAATCCGCCTCCGGACTCTCCTTTACCATGATTGGCAGTTATCTGACTGTATTTTATTCGGATGTAGTCGGTTTGGCGCCGGCAGTGATTTCGATTGTCATGCTGGTGGCGCGAATCTGGCAGGCACTCTGTGACCCGATATTTGGAAGCGTTGCAGAGAATACCAATACCAAATGGGGAAGATATCGTCCTTATATTTTGTTTGGCGCACCGCTTTTGGCGGTATTCAGTGCGCTGACATTTTTGAATCTTGATATTCCTGATTCTGCGAAAGCATTCTGGTGCGCAATTACTTATCTGCTTAGCGCAACAATATATTCTTTTGCAAATGGCGCTGTTGGAAGTATAGTAAATTCACTGACTTCTATCAATGCAGAGCGTGTATCTGCCAATGCGGTAAAAGGTATTGTTTCCAGCGGAAGTAATATGATCCTGAGTGCAGTAACGATGCCGCTGATCCTGTTCTTTGGTGCAGGTGACGCCGCTTCTTCACGAGGTTATTTCATGACGGCAGTTGTGTTTTCTATCTGCTCATTACCTCTTTTTCTTATCTGCTTTGCGTCTACGAAAGAGGTAATTGGAGGCGGCAATGCACGTGCAAAAGGAGAGAAGAGGCCCAATCCGGTAATAATGATTATTAAATCATTTGCAGGTGCCGTAAAAGACCGGAATGTGGCTTGGCTGATGACCGCGATGATCGTATATTTGACAGGTTTGTTCGGGCGTATCGGAATCATGGTTTACTTCTTTATCTACATACTAAAGGATCCGATGGGAATGGCTGCGTTTGGAACGGCTATGACAGGCGGTATGATGGTTGTGAATTTCTATACGCCATTTTTATTAAACCGGATCGACAAAAAGATTGTTGGTGTAATTTCCTGTATCCTGCAGGCAGCATGCTGCGTCACATTTTACTTTATGGGTCAGGCAGGCGTGGCAAGCATTATCGTGGCAGTCGTTGGATTTATCTATGGTGCAACCAATATGGTAACAATGGTATCTGTGTCCCTGGTTGGTGAATTGATCGATGATAATTGGCTGAGAACCGGTGTACGTTCAGACGGAACGATTGGTGCGGCAATCGGATTCTCTACAAAGATTGCAAACGCGATTGGCGGCTCCATAGGGATTGTCGCGTTAGGTGCGGTTGGATTCGTGGCAAATGCGGAAATGGCTCCGGAAGTATTGACAAGAATGAATGCAGTGATCAATTTCATGCCGGCAGCATTCTTCCTGCTTGCAATCATTCCGTTTATGATGATCCGTATGACTAACAAAAAAGGCCGAGAAAATGAAGAAAAGATCAAAGCTATGGCGGCATCTTCGAGCAAATAAGAAACTGAGTTCTGAAAATTTGTGCCGGAGCGTCACAAATTTGTCTGATGGTAGACGCTAATTTGAAATTTGCTTCGCCCGTCGCGTAAACGTTCCAGAATGGAGACTAAAATGAAATTGACAACTGAACAAATGGAAAAGGTAGAAAACCTGTTATCTCAGATGACATTAGATGAAAAAATAGGACAGACAAATCTGGAATCTCCATCAATCGTAGGTGGTTTTGATGTGTCATTTGAAGAATTGATTGAGATGGTGAATGACGGGAGAGTATCACAGGATGAATTCAAGAAGATCATGTCCACCGCAAGCCGGGATTATCATGAAGATGATATTCGTGCGGGTCTGGTGGGGGGTATGATGGGGGACGATCCGGTAAAAGCAAATGAGTTACAGAAGATTGCTGTGGAAGAGAGCCGCCTTGGCATTCCGCTGATTATGGGATATGACGTTATCCATGGTTTGCGAACGGTGTACCCGATTGCAATCGCAGAGGCGGGAACCTTTGACCCGGAACTGTTTGAGAGAACCGCCCAGGTTGCGGCAAAGGAATCCAGAGCCAGCGGAATCGAATGGAATTTTGCACCGATGATTGATGTCGCAAGGGATGCGAGATGGGGGCGGGTATCGGAAGGCCCAGGTGAAGATCCGTATCTGGCTTCCTGCTTTGCAAAAGCGAAAATCCGTGGTCTTCAGAACGATCAGAGCTCCACGGAAAATTATGTGGCGGCCTGCTTAAAGCACTATGTGGCGTATGGTGCCTGTGAATCAGGACGGGATTATAATACGACCAGCATGTCTGTTTCCCAATTGCATAACGTGTATCTGCCACCGTTTAAAGCAGCGGTAGAAGAGGGAGCTGCTTCCGCAATGGCATCTTTCAACGACTTGAACGGTGTTCCGTGTACACTGAATCCGTATACTCTGCGCGACACGCTGAAAGAGCGTTACAAGATGAACGGTTTCGTAGTCAGCGATGCCAATGGGATTGTGGAATGTGTGACACATGGCATTGCGGAAGATGCGAAAGACGCAGGCATTCAGTCCATGAACGCAGGACTTGATATGGATATGGGAACCCATATTTACAAGGAGTATCTAAAAGAAGCGATTGAGACAGGAAAAGTGTCCATGGAAGTTCTGGATGATGCGGTCAGAAGAATTCTGATGGTGAAGATGTGGCTGGGTCTGTTTGAGAATCCATATGTTTCTGAAAAAAATATCGAAAAATACAAGACTTTACCGGAAGAACATGTAGCAGTCTCTCTGGAAGCGGCAAAAAAATCCATTGTTCTTCTGAAAAACGAGGGGCAGGTGCTGCCACTTAATAGAAAGCAGAAGATCAGCCTAGTTGGAACCCTTGCGGCAAACCGCGATGAAGTCTGCGGTGCGTGGGCCATGGGATGGAAGAGTGAAGACTGTGTATCCATATGGGAAGGATTGAAGAACAGTGGCGCGGACGTGGCTTATTATCTGTGTGGCGGTCCCGAGGATGAGATCAATGAGGATGAAATTGTAAAAGCATGTATAGAGGGCGATGTGGTCGTTGCGGTCATTGGCGAGCTTGTCAATATGACCGGTGAGGCTTCTTCCAAAGCGAATATTGAGATGCCGGGTAAACAGAGACAGATGATGGAAAGCCTCTTGGAAAAAACGAAGGCGGCGGGAAAATCCCTTGTTACAGTATTGATGAATGGTCGTCCGCTTGGGCTTGGCTGGGAGGATGCACATCTGCCGGTTATCGTGGAGGCATGGCATCTTGGCGTGCAGATGGGAAATGCAGTAGCGGCGGTATTGTTTGGCGATGAGAATCCGAGTGCAAAACTGGCATCCTCCTTTCCGTCCATGAACGGACAGTGCCCGATTTATTATAACCATCCGAGTACCGGAAGACCTGGCAGTAAGAGCAAGTTTACATCCCGCTATTTAGACGCACCTTTCGAAGCATTGTATCCCTTTGGTTACGGCTTAAGCTATACGACATTTATATACGGCGAAATGCAGGTGGAAGAAACAGCAGATACCTATGATATCAGAGTGGGGTTGAAAAATGACGGAGAAAGAGATGGTACGGAGATCGTCCAGCTTTATATGCAGGATGTGACAGCAAGTTTAGTGCGTCCGGTAAAAGAATTGAAAGGATTTGTCCGCGTAGACCTGAAAGCGGGAGAAGAAAAGAAAGTGACGATTTCTCTCGCAAAAGCAGATATGGGGTTCTACGACAATCAGGGGACATATGTATTAGAAGATGGCTTGTTCCGTTTATATATCGGTGGAAACTCCAGAGACTGCCAGTGCAGGGAAGTCAGAGCATCTTTTAAGTAAAGAGAATCAAATATCCTGTGCATAAAAAATGACAAGGCAGATTTTGGAATCTGCCTTGTTGAAAGGAGGGAAGAAGGAAAATGAGTGAAAATACAAATAAGGATGTGCAGTCAGACATTGGTGTAAATAAAAAACTTTCTATTTTCACTAAGATTGGATATAGTTTCGGTGAGATAGGTTCCCAATGCTCCTGGACATTGATCAGTTCTTACCTGACAGTGTTTTATACAGATGTAGTGGGTTTGACTCCAATGGTGATTTCGGCGATTATGCTGATTGCGCGTATCTGGGATGCTGTCAATGACCCCATGTTTGGAGCAATCGCGGAGAATACCCATACGAAGTGGGGGCGTTTCCGCCCCTATATTCTCTGGGGAGCCCCGATACTTGCACTTACCAACTGCCTTACATTCCTGAATCTGGATATTCCGAGCGGCTGGAAAGCAATTTGGTGCGGGGCTACTTATATCGCCTGTGGAATGGCCTATACGGCAGTTAATATTTCTGTGCAGTGTGTAGCAAACTGTATGACGGCATTGAATGAAGAACGTGTTGCCCTGAATGCGTTCAAAGGAATCGGGTCCGGTCTGATAGCAATGCTGATCAATGCAGTGACTATGCCGATGATCCTTTACTTTGGCGGCGGTTCCGCTGCGTCAGAAAAGGGATATTTTATGGCAGCTCTGGTATTCTCCATTGTGTGTATTCCCTGTTTTTGGGTCTGCTTTGCATCTACAAAGGAGGTTCTTGGAGGCAGGGGAAAAAGGGAAAGCATTGCCGATACCATGCGGAACCTGGTGAATTCTTTTAAGATTACCTTCAAAGACCGCAATGCCGTATTTCTGATGTTAGCCATGCTGACATTCCTGACTGGTTTATTCGGAAGATTAGGTATCATGGCCTATTATTTTATCTACGTGATGGGCAGTCCGGTCCTGATCGCAGGATTTGCGACGGCGGTGTCCGCAGGTTTGTTAGTGGTAAATTTCTATGCACCACTTCTTTTGAATAAGTTCAGTAAGAAATATATAGGCGCTGTCGGATGTATTTTGCAGGCATTATGCTGTGTGTTTTTCTATGTGATTGGTGAGAACAATCTGGTGTCCCTGGTGGTGCCGTCCGGATTTTTGTACGGAGTGACTAATTTAGTTTCGCTTTCCTGCTTTACACTGAGTGCGGAGATTATCGACGACAACTGGATCAGAACAGGCGTGCGTTCCGATGGCGTTATCCAGTCCTGTGTTTCTTTCTCTACAAAGCTTGGCAATGCCATCGGCGGTTCCATTGGAATCCTGGCTTTGAGTGCGGTTGGTTATGTGGCAAATGCGGAGAATCTTGGCGCGGATATACTTACGAAAATGGATATGGTGATCAATTTTGCGCCTGCTGCGTTTTATATTGTTGCAACAATTATGTTCTTGTCCGTTGGCATGACCAAAGAAAAGGCAAAGGCCAATGAAGCCAAGATTGCAGAATTAATTGTACAGGGCAAATTAAAGTAGTAAGAAGAAAGGTGGTAAATGCAATGTCAAATAAATTAAGAAACCCTATCATTCCGGGATATTACCCGGACCCGTCTATCTGCCGTGTGGGAGACGATTTCTATCTGGCAAATTCCAGCTTTGAACTGTGCCCGGGAGTTCCGATCTTCCACAGTAAGGATTTGGCAAACTGGGAACAGATCGGGCACGCGGTAACCATGGAGAAAGGTTTTCACATGGAAAAAATGTCGGTGTGGGCGGCGTGATGGCTCCTACCTTAAGATATCATGACGGTGTATTCTATATGCTGAATGCAAATTTCAGTGACAAAGGAAACTATATTGTGACGGCAACGAATCCGGCGGGCCCATGGTCAGAGCCCCACTGGCTGGAGGATGTTCCTGGAATTGATGCTTCTCTGTTTATTGACAATGACGGACAGGCGTATGTAATGGGGACGGGAGATGTGTGGGATAATGGAGCCGGCAAGATGGAGCGGGGAATCTGGCTCGCAAAATATGATTTGGCGAATTTCCGTATGGCGGGCGAACCGTTCACGATCTTTAACAGCGCCATGCGGGTAGCGTCTGCTCCTGAAGCGCCACATCTGTATCATGTTGGCGAATACTATTATCTGATGATAGCAGAAGGCGGAACAGAGCATTATCATTCTGTGGTTGTTGCGAGAAGCAAAGAACTGTTTGCATTCTATGAAGCGAACCCGGCGAATCCGGTGATGACCCACCGCCATATGGGATTCAAGGCTCCCATTCTCAATGTTGGCCATGCGGATTTGGTAGAACTGCAGGATGGGAGCTGGTATGCGGTGATGCTGGCTTCCCGGCTGATTGACGGCGAGTGTAAGAATTTGGGCAGGGAAACCTTCATTTGTCCGGTGGCTTGGGAGCGCGGCTGGCCGTTGTTCAGTCCCGAAACCGGGAAAGTGGAATGGGAGTATGACGCGCCGGAGAGCCTGCCATGGACAGAATATCCGGCAGAGGAGACATTTGATGATTTTGACAGCGAAAAATTGAACATGTATTGGACATTTTGGGGAACTCCTTATGAGAAATTCTATGGAATCCAGAATTCCAAATTGTCTCTGCGCTGTATCAGACAGGCACTGGCGGATGATATGCAGCCGATGGGTTTTGGCAAAGAGCTGAGAAAAAATCAGTTTGTTGCTTTTCTGGCCAGAAGACAGCGTCAGATGGATACAACGATAACCTGCCAGATGACATTTACTCCGCAGGACACGGAGAGTGCAGGTCTGGCAGTCGTACAGGCCATGAACCATCAGTATCATTTGGAGCGTGCCGTGGAAGATGGGAAACAGGTGGTACGCCTGGTACTGACAACAGCAGAGTATGACAGACCGCCTTATTTCCCGGGATTTTCCAGTGTGACAAACAAAGAAGTGGTTGCATCTGCGGCCTGGGATCAGCCGGAGATTATTCTTCAGATCAAAATGGAGCATGAAAAGTTTACAGTCAACTATGGAGAATCAAAAGAGACACTCCGGGAACTCTGCGTAGCGGATGGCAGAAAAATAAATCCCGAAAAAGTGGGCTGCATGTGCGGGACGATGCTTGGTGTCTTTGCAACTGGAAATGGGACAGACAGCGAGAAACAAGCGGAATTTGATTGGTTTGAGATGGTTTGAAACGATATGTGAATACAAAAAAGTATAACAGGAACTTTCTCAGATAGTTCCTGCTGTACTCTGCCTGTAGAATGCAGATGTCTTAACTAAGCTGCATTCTGCAGGCTGTTGGATAAGAACTGTTCATCATCGCAAGACCTGTTACGATAACTTTTTGATTGCCTGTAAAATATTTTTTAAGACGATCCCACAAAATTGTTTCCTTACTTGCAATATACATCATGATATCCATTGTCTCAGAGTTACTCATAGTAGAATCTCCTTTCTTGGGTATTTGCTTTATTTCTCTTTACGGATATTATTCTAGCACGGCTTTCGCTCAAAAATTAGATGGATTGTTGACTTAAAAATTAGAAAATATTGATCTTGGAGGTTCAGTGAAATGTATGATCCGATTTTTGACTTGGAACAGACAGGTGTACAAATACATTACTATACAAATGAGAGAAAGCGCTATCCGGTTCACTGGCATTCGGCGATTGAATTGATTTTTATTCTTAATGGGAATGCAACAATTATCATAGAGGGAATAGAGTATCCAGTCATATCGGGAGAGCTTCTATTAATTGATTCTAATCAAGTACATGAGTTTCGCTATGAAAGGGAGTCAATGATGATAGTAATGTACTTTTCACGAAGCTACATGAGAAATTTTGTTCCTGATCTGGATCAGTATACTTTTTGCTGCGCTAAGCGGGTATTAAAAAAAGAACAGTTGGAGGCGTATTTGAGAATTTGCGATTTTATGAAAGAACTGCCTCCGCTATATATTATACAAATAATTGGTTCTAAAATAAAAAGTCACGCTATTGCAATGGAAATATTTTTTGAATTAGTAAATCATTTTATAGAAAAGAAGTCAGAAATGAAAAAGACAGCCCGAAGCAACGTATTGGAACGATTGGGTAAGATAACAGAGTATATCGACACAAATCATGCGAATGATATCTCTCTGGAGGACATCGCATCTCATTTCTGTCTGAGCCGGGAATATTTTAGTCGTTTCTTTAAAAAAAATATGGGAATTACATTCACTAAATATTTGAATCAGGTGCGGTTGATGCACGCTTATCAGGATATATGTAATAAACAGGATGGAATCTTGGAATTGGCGGAAAAGCACGGCTTTACCAGTTATAAAGTGTTTTATAAAATGTTTCATGAGGTATATGGATGTACCCCGAGAGAAGTGCGTAATAATGGGCTGCATTTGTAAATTTTGAGACGAAACAAGAGTTGGAATGGCATTGCTTGTAGCAGTTAGATTACTATGAGAATTTTTAAAGCACAATTTTGAAGAATATATTGCGTTTCCCTAATATATGACTGCAGTATGCTCTTTAAATATATGAGACATAATTTGGATAGTAAAGACTGTTGATAGATTTAGAAATCCATCAATAGTTTTAATATACAAATGGAGACCGTTATGGGAAAACACACGGGAATGTACGAAGGCGTACAAAGAAAAATATCGGCGGATTGCCGCCAAATAGAGGGCGTATCGTTATGAAGTGGAAGCTTCTAAACGATACGCCTTTTTAAATGTCGAATTTAGAGGAATTGCCTATTTTTATCAGGTTTTTTGTCTATAACTTGTTGTTCTGAAGTACGACTAAGGTATTGATTGAGATTGCTTAATTTCCGGTTGAGGTCAGTGGTTTCTTTCTCGGCAGATTTATAAGTTTTCTGTAAAGTCTGCTTTTTGAAATAGAGGGCATTATAGTCGCTGCAGAGCTTTTCGACATCAAGGTTTTTTAAGTCAATGCCAAAGCGTTTCAGCATATTTTCCGCACCGTCATGGAGGATAAGCTCTGTTTCATGGCGGCGCAGGTAGGCATCCTTATCCTTAGATTTTTTGTAGCGCACATGATAGATATGGTTGTCTTTGTACTGTTGTGCATACTTCAAAATCTGCCCTAAATCCTTTAGCTGACGCTCGGTTTCCACAAGGCTTTCACGGGCTGCTTTTGCCAGTGTTGATTTGGCTGTGATCTGCCTTTCAAGTTCTGCGATAGAGCCTGCCTGACTGTAGCTTGCGGTGGCAATTTTAAGGTTTTGAATGTCAGCCCAATGCTTTAGGCCGGGGCTGTCGGCAAATTTATCTTCGGTCGTGTCAATGAGACTTCTCTTTGAATAATCTCTGACAAGGGGCTTCTTCCGAGTAGGGAATGGCGCACGCTTTTTTCCCTTTACAAGAGCCTTTTCCGCAGTGCGCTCCTTTATCCGCTCTTTGGTATATTCCGTGCCTAAAGACTTTGCGCTGCCACGGACAAAATGCTCCCTGTCCAGAGGGCGGAAGGATATAAATTTGTGTGCATTTTCCCCAAAAGATTCGCCTTTGACCTCGTAGCCTTTTGCACAGATCAGCTCGATACAATCCTCATAAGTTGCGGCGGTTTTTATGGCTTCGTCAATGTCGGCTTTTAACTGTTCTTTCCACGCAGAACCGCTTTTGCCAGCCTGCCACTCCTTGTAAGCTTTGCCTCGTTTTTCTCCCGGAGTGATGACGGAAAGTTCATGCTCCCGGCAGAGTTCATCGCTCAGGCCGCGGATGTTGTAATAGGTCTTTTTGCAGTCGTGATATTTCTTATGGTCGATGTTATCAGCGGCGCAAAAAATGATGTGGTTGTGGACGTGTCCTCTGTCAATGTGAGTAGTGACAACATAAGAGTATTTTCCCTCTAAAAGTTTGTCGGCAAGTTCCACGCCTATCTGGTTGGCTTCCTTATAAGAAACCTCACCGGGGAGAAAAGACTGTATCAAATGATAGGCTTTATTTGGATCGGACTGGCTGGTCTTCGACAGCGCAAATTTGAAATCATAGGCGGCAGTTTCGGGGCTGCACCCATAGGAAGAGATCAGTATGCCCTCATCGGTTTTGGCAGGATTGCATATGTAGTCTACTGCTTTATTAACGGTTGCCGTGATAGCATGGATTTTTGTGTATGCCATACCTTTTGCATCAGCTCCTTTACTTCTTTTACATCGGCTTTGTATACATTGCCTGTGGCATTCATGCGCTTTGCAATCTGGTTTAAGTTGTTTCCGATTTTGGCAAGCGCAGCATTGTATTCCCGCAGCTCTGAATAGTCAATGTCATAGACATAACCGTACAAAATCAGATGCCGCAGGAAAGCGGATTTGTCTTTCATATTGGAGGCTTTGCACTTTTGCTGCAGTATGTAAAGTTCATCATTGCTTAAACGCAATGTTAAGCGGTTTTGGCGTTCTCTGTTTTCCATTGTTTGTGAAACTCCTTTCGTTAAAAGTGGTATGTTTTGCAATATGTCGTACTAGGCGGGCGGGTTTTTCAAGCATAAAACTTCAGAAATCCCGCTGCACCGGGTTCTGAATTTTGGAGCACAAAGGGGGTCAGGGGGATATGCCCCCTGTTGGTCAATTTTCTCAAGTTTCCGTTTTGGGAAACTTGGGGAAATTGGAGCCTACGGACGTCCGTAGGCAGTGCTTGCTATTCGTGGCAAACTGCCCGTAGGGAGTTTGCGTGTTGTACGAGCTTAGGCGAGTGTCTTACAACACATAAGGGCGTTACCGCCCGTTCTTTGTAGAGCCTTTCTGATATTTGGCTGCAAGGAGGTTACTTTGGCAGATAAAAAACTGCCATAACCGGAACAAGGCAGAATTTCCTTATTCTGGTTCATAGCAGTTTGAGTGCACTTTTATGAAAGTATGATTTTATCCATTAGAAATTTTAACAAGCGACAGGGTAAAAGTCAATCGAAGATACAAACGAAAAGAGGAAAAGGAAAGAATAACTTTCAGCTTGGGAAAAGAGCTGAAAGCGGCTGAAAAATTTTCTAAAAACATTTTAATAGATAGGAACGATGCTTTCCTATACGTTTTGTAAACTATGATAGGGACGTGTTTAAAAGGAGGGGGGTGAAGCATGAATACCGCTGACCGCAGAATGGAGATCATTAACATTCTGGCTGTCCGGCGACGAACAACAGCAAGAGAACTGGCAGAAGAATTTGGGGTTACTACCCGCACGATTCGAAATGATATTCAGGCTTTATCTCCGGGGTTTCCTATTTACACACAACAGGGCGGGGCTGGAGGAATTTTTATAGGAGAGGATTACAAGCCATACATAAATACCCTTTCTTCTGACGAGTTAAAAATTTTGTGCGAGATATACGGACAGGCAGAGGGAATACATAAGAAGATTTTGTTGCAGATTTTAAATAAATACGGACCAGATAAACTGGAGATATAAACTTGTCATTCCACTAAAGCACATAATCTTTACAGAACCGTTCATAGCAAACGGAGAGTGCTTATGTGCTTTTTGGACTGACAAGTCCAGAAAATGATTTTATCCAAAACAGGCAGAAAGATTTCTGCTTGATCGTACCTTGAAAATAGAATATGTAAATACATACGGGACGTGTGGGATGTGCGGAGCCGCTATGCGGACACGCCAAGAACTGTCTGCTTTCATTTTTATATGGAAGTGTCTGCGAAGGAATACTGAAATCTGGTATTGAAGCTAAGGCA